>JAGNMT010000297.1 GCA_017991025.1 Verrucomicrobiales bacterium | reverse complement strand
CTCTTTACCTGCCTTTCGACTCGCACGACGGCAGCGGATATGTGCAGGAGGTGGTCAGCACTCCGGTGAAGAAGCCCGGAACGAATGAGATCATCGGCCACTTTCTCCGGGCCACGGCGGCGGAAACGGAAGCCCAGCGATTCCTCGAGCGTTATCAGCAGGAATTTGAATCTTCGGCCCCTCTGCTCAGCGGGATTTTTCTCGACGGGCAACTCTACTCCCGCAACCTCGATGAAAAACTCGCCGAGCTCATGGCTGCCGTGATCAGTGAAAAGCTCCCTTCCGCCAAAGGAGCTACCAGCAAAAAGCCCAGTCAATTCGATGCCACTATCGGGGGCGCTCCCTATCGCCTCTACGTCGCTCCACTCGCGGGAGGAGATGCCTTTGATCCTGCTTACCAGGTGAGTGCTTTCTCCCTTGCGACGCTCAAGCACGATCTCTCTGAATTGCGCGTCAGAGGCAGCGGAATTGGCTTCTTTGCGCTCCTTCTCGGACTCGGTCTTGCCTATCTCTTCTCCCGGAACCTCGCTATCCCGATCCGGGAGCTCACCCGTGCGACCAATGCCGTCAAGTCAGGTGATCTCGATACCCGCATCAAGATCCGTTCGCTGGATGAAATCGGTGAGTTGGCGGTCTCTTTCAACGACATGGCCGAAGGCCTGCAACAACGGGACGTCTATCGCGACATCCTCGGCAAGGTCAGCGATGAAACGGTCGCCCAGGCAATGATTAGCGGTGCCCTCGACCTCGAACTGGGGGGTGAGTTAAAAACGGTCTCCGTTCTTTTTTGTGATATCCGCGGTTTTACCAGCATCACCGAACATATGCCGCCGACAGAAGTCATCGAAATCCTCAATCAGCATATGACCGCCATGATGGCCGTCGTCAGGAATCATTTCGGCGTAGTCGACAAGTTTGTCGGGGATGAAATCATGGCCGTATTCGGGGCGCTGAAATCCTATGGCAACGACGCCGAACACGCAGCCGCCTGTGCCCTGGAGATGATTACGGTGCGCGAACGCCTCAATCGCGAAATCGGACGACCTCTGGAGATTGGCATCGGGGTTGCCACCGGAGAGGTCGTCGCCGGCTGTATGGGTTCGGTGGACCGGCTCAATTACACGGTTTTGGGCGCACGGGTGAATCTCGCCTCACGGCTTTGCGGTGAGGCGGGCAACATGGAGGCAGTCATCGATGATAACACGCTGGAGCGGCTCGATCCTTTAACGGCGGGTTTCAAGTCGATCACCGATCTCAGATTGAAAGGATTTTCAGAAATTATTACCGCCTACCACCTCCACGACCTTGCGAAAAGCGGGGGTGAGAAAGAGGAAGCTGTAGTGGCGGTTAACCATTCCTGACAAAATCGAAGATCGAATGGGACCAAGTTCGGAGCCAAACGACTTACGCGGACCGGAATTGCGCCCGAAAGCGGCCCGGAGTTAGTCCTGTGATACTGCGAAAATGGCGGGTGAAATGACTTTGGTCATGATACCCGGTTTCGACCGCAATTTCCCCGATGCCCCGCGTTGAATAAAGCAGCATCTGTCTCGCCTTTTCCACCCGAAGGGAATGCAAAAACCGCGTCGGAGGCATTCCGAAGAGGTGAATGAACTGACGGTTGAAATGGGTGGAAGAGAGATTCGCCAATTCCGCCATCTCCCGCATCGACACCGGTGAGGTATAATTCTCCTCTAAAAACCGGACCACCGGCGCGAGATCCCGGAACTGCTGTTCCCTGTCCTCCGGTGTTTCGATTGCGTAGCGCACTCCGGCGATCCCGATGACCGTGCCGGTCTCGTCCCGCAGCGGCACTTTACTGGAGTTAAACCATCCTGGCCGACCCGACCGGTCGACGACAAACCAGATTTGATTCGTGAGCGCCCGCCCGAGTTCCAGGACTTTCCGGTCTTCTGCGATGTAGGCATCTGCCATAACGACAGGGTGGAAGTCCCGGTCCGTCCGTCCGAGGAGATCGTCCGGATTGGTGATCTCCTTTGCCAAGAGCATCGCCCGGTTTGCAGCGATGTAGCGGCTTTCCCGGTCTTTCGCATAGAAAATGACGCCCGGTAGAAAATCAAAGAGTTCTATGAGTGATCCCGCCATGGACCATTTTCTGAAAAATGGTCGATAAAGACTGAGGCCCGACGGTGGATTTGGCATGGTCAAAACATACCAAAATTACCTGACTGCGCTACAAGACGTTCGCCCCACTTCTGTGAAAGAGTATCTCATGCCGAGCGGAGTTTCCCAACGACCGATCCTGTTCATCGTACTATCTGGCATCTCCGCCTTTTCAATCAGGGCGGCAGAGCCAGTCGGAGTGAGTTTCAGTCGTGAAGTGCTGCCCATTCTTTCGGACCGCTGTTTTCATTGCCATGGCCCTGATCCCGGGCACAGAAAAGCGGATCTGCGGCTCGACGAAGAGTCCGAAGCCAAGCGCGATCGCGATGGACTGAAGGTCGTTGTTCCGGGTAGTCTGTCATCCAGTGAGCTCTGGCAACGGCTCGTCACGGATGATGAGGATAAAATGATGCCGCCACCGGATTCGCATCGGAAACCGCTCAACCAAAGCGAGAAAGCGGTGATTCGCCGCTGGATCGAAGCGGGGGCACCCTGGGGAAAACACTGGTCATTTGAAAAGCCGGTTCGTCCGAGCGTTCCTGATCCGGTGGCTAATCCCATTGATGCGTTTGTCCGCAAAAAGCTCGAATCCGAGGGCATCTCACCTGCTCCGCAGGCTCCGATCCACACCCAGTTACGACGGCTAAGCTTCGGCCTGACCGGGTTGCCGCCAACCGCTGACGAAGTGCGGGCACTGGCCGAAGATTCGACTCCCGATGCCTGGAAGAGGACCGTGGAAGCGCTCCTTGGTTCTCCGCATCACGGCGAACGCCTGGCGATGTGGTGGCTCGATGCCGCTCGTTACTCGGACACGGATGGCTTCCAGGGAGATGCTGAGCGTAACAATTGGCCATGGCGGGATTGGGTTGTTGATGCCTTCAATCAGAACCTGCCCTTCGATCAATTCACGATCGAGCAGTTCGCCGGGGATCTTCTCCCGAAGGCGACGCCCGATCAGATTCTCGCGACCTGCTTTCACCGCAATCACATGACCAATGGCGAAGGCGGTCGCGATCCCGAGGAATCGCGCATCGACTACGTGATCGACCGGGTCAACACCACCGGCACCGTCTGGTTGGGGCTGACACTTGGCTGTACGCAGTGCCACTCTCACAAATTCGACCCGATCAGCCACGAGGATTACTACCGCCTTTCCGCTTTTTTCAACAGTATCGACGAGGACGGCAAGGCCGGCAGTGCTGCCGTTCCTTACCTCGAATTTAAGTCATCACGAGCCTCACGCCCGGTGAAAGAATTGGAGGCCTATGTTGAATCTCTTAAACCCATCGAAGCAGCAGCTCGCCACGCTGCGGAGGACCGTTTCATCAAGTGGCGGGAACTTACCTTTGACTCGCTTCCCGCTGACTATACAACCTGGCGTCCGGTGCCTCCCTCCGCCGTCACCTCCGCCGAGGGCACGACATTCGTTGTCGAAACTGACGGCACCGTCCAAACGGGCGGACCGAATCCGAGACAGGACGACTACCGTATCACGATTTCCGCCGACCGTCTCCCCACCCGCATCACCGGATGGCGGCTCGAGGTGTTCCCCCACCCCTCACACACCGACGGCAAACTCTCGAGGGGGAAGAAGGGCGAGTTCATCCTGACAAACGTAAAACTCCTCGTGAAGCGGAAGGGACGCTCCCAAGTGCGGGACCTCGAGATGAAGGGTGCCGTCGCGGATTTTGAACGCGAGGCGAAGGCCCGCAACTACGGCCTCGTCAAGGACACCCTCGATGACGATCCCCGCAACGGCTGGACGACGGAGTCGGGAGATCCCAAGGTGCCCCACACCGCGATTTTCGAGATGAAGGAACCACTGTCCCCGGCTCCCGACGAGGATCTCATCTTCCTCCTCCTCCAGAGATCCACCGACGGTGACGCGAACATCGGGCGTTTTCGCATCTCCTTCACCAACGAGGCGGGCGAGACGGTTCGCCAGTTCGGACCGTCGCCGCTGGAGGAGATTCTCGCCGCAAATCACGCCGGGAGTGGAAAGGCCAATCCCGCCGTCTACGAGCGCCTCTTCCAGCAATACCTCGTCGATGACCGCGATTATCAGTTTGCGCTCGCAAGGCTGAACGAAGCCAATCGACAACTCGCCGAGATTAAAAAGGCCGAAGGCAAAACAAAGGTCATGGTCCTCGCGGAACGACCTAAACCCCGCGACACTCATATCCTCGAACGCGGCGTTTGGGATGCGAAGGGGGCAGTTGTCCAGCCAGGTGTTCTCCCCGCCATTCTGAAGTGGCCGGATACCCGAGCCCGCACGCGTCTCGACCTCGCGAAATGGCTCGTATCGCCTGACAATCCGCTCACCGCCAGAGTCATCGTGAACCACCTCTGGCAGTTGATGTTCGGTCAGGGACTCGTCCGTTCCACCGAAGACTTCGGTCTTCAGGGCGAGCTTCCGACCCATCCGGACCTCCTCGACTGGCTTGCCGTCGAACTGATGGAGAATCACTGGGACATCCGGCACATTCTCCGGCTTATTGCCACCAGCGAAACCTACCGGCAGAGCAGCGGGGTAACGCCCGAACTCCTTGAGAGAGATCCCGCGAACCGGCTCCTCGCCCGGTCACCCCGCTTTCGACTTCCTGCCTGGATGATTCGCGACAATGCCCTGAAAGCCTCCGGGCTGCTCAATCCGGCCCTCGGTGGTCCTCCCGTAAAACCCTGGCAGCCCGAAGGTGTCTGGGAGGAGATATTTATGGGACGTTATACCTATCAGCCCAGTGTCGGGCCCGCCCAATATCGGCGGACTCTATATGCCTATTGGCGTCGCTCCAGTTCGCCGACTTTCCTTTTTGATAACGCCCAGCGCCGGGTCTGCGAAGTGCGGATGAACCTGACAAATACCCCTCTTCACGCCCTGACCCTGCTGAACGACACCGGCATGCTTGAGGCGTCGCGAGTCCTCGCTGATTTCGTTTCGAATGCACCCGATACCGGCAAAGGCCTCAATTTGCTCGCCTCGCGTATTCTCAGCCGCGAGCTTGAAGCGAGAGAACGGGAGATCCTGAAACGCGAGTGGGCGAAGGCGATAAACTACTACGATTCTAATATCGGAGAGGCACTTCTCTTAACCCGGGTAGGTCAGCAGGATACTCCTTCCGCAGAGAAAGCTCCCGCTATCGCCGCCTGGATGACCCTCGCGAGCATGATGTTCAATCTTGATGAGGCCATCACCCGTGAGTAATCACCTCCTCTTATGAACCCGCTCACTCGACGTCATT
>JAGNMT010000011.1 GCA_017991025.1 Verrucomicrobiales bacterium | reverse complement strand
CAAAACGCGGCTGGACAACCCGCTACTCGCTCTGACGCGAAATGAACCTCGTGACTTCGAACCTTTTCCACGGCGCGGCGCCCCCGGTAGCGGGTGCCAGCGCTCGACGTTCGTTCTGGCAGAAAATATAATGCGATTCGGCAATACAACAGAGCAACTCAGACGCGGAATGATCGTTGGTTTGATCATTGGAGCAGTCGCGTATGCCTTCAGCGCTGCCATGTTCGTGTTTTATGAGAAGATGCCGCTAGAACGACTGATTCCGCTCACGTTCCTTTTAGTTGTTCCGGCATTTGCGATTGGGCTCGCGATTGCTCCGACATTGTTATTCAGCATCCACATTATCGGCGAGTGGGTTGAGCATCGGTTTCTTGATCGATGGGTTCTATCTCGCGCCAAGGTTTCCGACTTCCTCTCCATGCAATCGCCATCCGGATTCTTCGCTGCTGTGCTTCGATTCGCGGATGGAAGGAAGATGAGGATTTTTGGAGCCCATCTTGGGATTCTTGAAACACTTCAAGCAGAACTGGGCCACCGTGCGACAGAGGCAGAACAAATCGCGGCTGGACAACCCGCTACACGCCTTGAGTCGAAATGATTCCCGTGACTACAATCCTCAACCCCATTGCGACGTGGCGCTCCCGGTAGCGGGTCGCCAGCGCTCCACGTTCGACTCAAAAGGTGAAGCCAGCGCGGGACTTTGTAGAGGAATGGCTACGAGCGAATGAAAGGCGAATCGGAGTGCCACCTTCCGAGATGAAACGGATCGACGAATACTGCGAGCAATTTCACGCTTGGTATGAGACTGACGCACGCTTGATCGACGTAGCCTGCTGGAATCACGCCTCATGTCTTGACGTTATTGTCCTCAGCAAAGAAACGGGAGAGATGATTTTGTCCGAGGCAGGAGAGTGCGCCGGCGATGACGCTTTGCGAGGTCGCCTAGAGAGGATGGTCGAATCGCTTGGTGACCCGAATACGACGGAGAACAAATCGGCGATGGCAACCCGAAACACGCCGCGAGTTGATTGACTTTCCTGATCAGATTCTCTAACCTCCATTCGAGGTCGCGCCCCCGTTTCGGGTCGCCATGCCTCGACGTTCGACTCAAAAATGGCTATGAAGACTCTGACCGCCGTGTTCTGTCTCCTAATTCTGACGTGGGCGATTGGACTTTACGTGTCGGCCCTCAAGACCAAGGAAGCAGTAAGAGAATTCTACAGATGGGCGCACCACGATACTTCTTTGGACTATGACTCATATACTGAAGAAGCGGTCGAAACCGCACCTCAACTCGTCGAGAGATTTAACGCCTCGGAACAATCTTTCAAGAATCACATTATAATCTCGACAACAGCAACACCGCCCCGAAAGCTCCCATGGTCCTATTTTTCGACTGAGTTCGGCAATGCTTCAAATGGAAGCGGATATGAGACAGGTCTGTCGCTTACGTCAAGCCATTATTTTGCAATGATTCGCACAGCCATAGAACCTCATGAAGTGACTCTTGGAGTCATAAGAGTCTCTGCCGAAAGATCTCTCTTTGGATTGTAACGCACCACTCACACCGAAATGTCGAACATGGCGAGTATGGCAAGGCTTCGCCTGCCACCTCTTGAACGTTCGGCTCAGAAATATGAGACCAATCTCCCTTTTTATCATATCCGTGTTGCTCGTCTTCGGTTGCGCGGAAAAGAACAACTCTGATGCCCTGCCCATCGAGATCAAAGGCGTTTTGGCGAAACTGGAGACAGTTCAGACGGGAGAAAATGTAGTCCAGGTAATGAAGCGCCTCGACCTAATCGACGTTTACAATCAAGATGATTCACTCGTATTCTTGGACGCTGAGAATCCGATGGATCGTTGGTGGCTTTTCGATCTAGGACTCGGTGATGAGTGGTTGATCGAGGTTACTTCAGTTTTGGAATACGAGCCCGGAACTAAATTTGAAGATTTAAAATATCCGGTCGTGGAGGTCGGAATCTCCCGAGGATCGGTTCTAGCATGGAAGAGTGATCGGGGTTGGGACCACGGCCTGACAAAGGTGTTTCCGCGATGGAGAAGTGGAAAGGTGGTCGCAACCCAGGAAGAATACGAAAACTCGAAGGAATCGACAAAAGAAGCAAAACATCGATCCTAACGCCTGACACGCCGCCAGTCGAAAGTCTCATGATAATTCAACCATCAACCCAGAGGTTGGAGCCCGCCCTCGGTCAGGCGTAGGATGACTCTGACGTTAGCCAAGGAATGAAGAAACCAGCAGACCTCCTTTTGGCTCAGCTACATGAGCGATTCATGAAACCCGCAGGCTTCAAGAAGAATGGCAGTACATTCTCACGCTCCCACCACGAGTATGCGGAACACTTCAACATCCAAGGAAGCGCGTGGAATTCATCCGGTGGCCCTTGGCGCTTCTACGTCAACTGCGCGATCAGCTTTCCAGACGTTCCGCTTAGATCCGCCGGGTCAGGTTTATGGAAATATCACTCTCACACACGGTTGAGACAAATTCTGAGGGATGCACCTTCTGAATTCGACGTTTCTGATGATACCCGCGATCAAATCGTGGAACAGGTTGGCGGACATCTGATGGACTGCTCCGAATATTTCAGAAGGCGGCATCAAGTGTTAAAGGATTCGTATCTGCGAGTGGACTTCACGTCCGGCTTTCTGACTGACCCGGAACTCCAACAGGCTAACACGGGTCGGCAGGCAACGGCTTCGCCGTCGCCTGCGACCTGACGTTCGTCCGGAAAGATCAGAACGCCGAATGAAGCTCCTCAAAATCCTAGCATTCGCGATCCCCGTTCTGTTTCTCGGATTCTGTGCAGTGATGATCGCTCAGTGGGTCCAAAGAGTGAACCGTCCTCCCGAGATCGCCGAGGGCCTCAAAAGCGTCGATTGGCTCCCTGAGGAAGCAACGGATATCAACTTCTGCCGTAGTTATGGATTCACGGCCTTCGAGTTCAAGATCAGTGAGGCAGGATTCCTGGAGTGGGCTCCCACTGTCACCCACCCAGATCGCGATTACGTCGAATACCAACCTGTAACCGAGATCTCGGAACTTAAAGAGAAACGTTTCTTCCCTATACGACGCTATAATGCAGAACAGGATCTTCCCGAGGGAATCGATTACGAAGAGCATCTCAGGAACACCACAATAGAAATAACGAACGGACTACGGGGCGAGATGCGAAAGGGAAGTGCAGGCGGATACTCGATTGGCTACGACCGAAACACTGGCACCGCATACTACCAGACGAACCCGCGATAACGCTTAAAACACCACGAAGACGAACACGGCGAGGGTGGCAAGGCTTCGCCTGCCACATCTTGATCGTTGTGCCAGAAAATGAGCCCGACATTTACGCAACTCAATCATGGTTGGAATGCCGATCCGAACGGGCCCGATCCGCGCGCGGAGTGGGACGGATTGTCGTTGCGATTGCGCTTCCGAATGAACTCGTTCCAGTTCCCCGAGTACGATGCGGAAGATATTGGAGAGATTGTTTTCGACGATTGTTCGCGGTTTCGATTGGGCACCGTGAATGATGAGGGTTGGTACCGAGGGCAGGGCAGATTCGGACGCGCCGGTCACAGTTGGGGCGAGTTCTACGAAGTTGCGGGGGGATTGGATCCAGGCACGGCTCAGGACGATTGGGTCGTCCGATGCCCGGATGCCGAGTCTTACCGCCACTTCCTCTTCTACTTCCGAGACGAGGACTTTGAGTGTGTTGCTCGCGGTTGGAACCTCAAAATCAGCAA
The DNA here is from genome assembly GCA_017991025.1 of Verrucomicrobiales bacterium. Classification (GTDB taxonomy): domain Bacteria; phylum Verrucomicrobiota; class Verrucomicrobiia; order Verrucomicrobiales; family DEV007; genus Arctic95D-9. The sequence goes on along the minus strand of JAGNMT010000011.1, from coordinate 16,538 downwards.
GGCACAACAAGGCGGCGCATCGAACGGGCTGAATCCCGTCCGATGGCCTTGATCGTTCTGTGAAGAAATGGCATTTGAACCAAACATCTCAGTTGTTGCCCAGATCGGTGCAGGATTTCTTGCCGTCATGCCGAAGCCGACTACGGGCGAATGGATCGAGGAGGAGTTCGCAAACATCTCTGCATTCGGGATTCATCAGGTCGTTTCACTCATGGAACTGGACGAGGCCGCAGACGTTGACCTCCAAGACGAGAGCCAACTCTGTCAGGCAAACGGAATGAGATTTGTTTCGTATCCAATTTGCGATCGAGGACTTCCAAGCTCTTTGAACGACTTTGCGCGATTCACTTATGAGCTCTTCAGAGAGATCGAGGCCGGGACGAATACGGTCGTCCATTGTCTCGCTGGAATCGGTCGGTCTGGGATTGTTTCCGGTGCGGTGCTCGTTCACTCTGGGATGGACGCTGAAGAAGCGTTCGCGCAGATCTCACAGGCACGTGGATTGAGGGTACCCGACACGGAGCAGCAGCGTGATTGGCTCGTCCGGCACCAGAGCGCCATTAAATCCGAACCACAGAACAAGGGTCGACAGGCAACGGCTTCGCCGTCGCCTGCGACCTGACGTTCGGCTTAGAAAATGAGAACTTCTGCCATTGTTGCACTGATTGCCGTTGCGATTGCGTTATGGCTGCCCTATGTCAGTCTCCGATTTTACTGGATTCATCTTCTTGCCACTGTTCCCGGTGCGCAGACTGGCGAAGTTTCAGGGCCGATTAATTACTTTCTTCCGAGGCTATTCTGGATCGCGATCGTCGGGACTGCACTTGCGATAGTTTTCGGCGTTAGGAGGGCCTGGTTAGCGTCATCGAATTGATGAAACGACAAGGCCTAGCAAGTCGGCGATGGACAAGCCCGATCCCGTTTTGAGTTGATTGACTTCCCTGAATTGAATCCTTATCCTCCCATCAAGACCGGCTTCCCGGATCGGGCTCGCCATGCCTCAAACGTTATGCCAAGAAACTGATGTTCCGACGCTTTAGAGAATTTCTTGCGCGCAAGCCGAATGCCCACGCTCCGGTGCACAATCAGCAATACATACCAAGCACTGAAGAGTTCACGTTTGAATCATTGTGGGACGACTACGAACGCCGGACTTGGCACTACAATTACGCCAAGGCGACTCTTGGTGCATCGAACCCCCGGCTTCTCAACTGGATTGGATCAATTGACCAGTCCGGCTACACGCGCGAGAAGTGCCTGAAGGAGCTGATCGCTAGCGCCGAGCCTGGTGATGAAAACCGCATTCTCCTTCGGCTGCAGGATTGGGTGCCGCAGGTGCAGCGTATCGCTAGAGACTGGGTTCTTGCCCACTTTCAATCCCTGCCGTTTGAAGCCATCTGCGCTAATCAGCGCCTGATTCTGTATCTCTCCCTCAAGGAGAGGATTCAGAATGATGCCGGCCTGACCGCGATCAAGCGTGATTTGCTCGCGCGAGCCCGAGGAATGGATCCAACCCAATTTTTCGGACTCACGGCTATGTTCCGGAGATTTCTGTTTTCACTTTCATTCGAGGATGACGAGCACCTTCGCCCGTGGATTCTAAATGATCCAGAACCCTTCAATCGACTGCTTCTCCTGAGCGAGTTTGAGTTCTCAGAAATCACCTCTGATGAGAAGCTTCGCCTTCGGGCCGATGAATCGGTGTTTGTTCGTCGCAGGCTATTCCAAACCCAAATTGATGCAGGGATTACTCCTGAGAGGGAAGAGTTGATTTCTTTGGCACTCGATCCCAATCACAGCCTGCGGGAGAGAGGCCAGTTTTACCTCAAGAGTATCTACGGAGAGGACTGCTATTCGATCTACCGCGCCAGGAAGGGTGAGGATTTCTACTTCATTGCAGACTATGCACGTCCAGAGGATGCGGAGCATTTCCTTGCAGGGATTCGCTCATGTTCACGCCCTACCCAAGAGGGTTGCATGAGAGCTTTGGCCAGTGCTGCTCCAGATCGCTTGAAGGAGTTGGATATCGCGTCATTGATTGCCCAGAATCGCAAGTTCCGATCCATTCTTGTCCAGCTGCTCCCCCAACTGCTCTCGATTGACGAGATACTGGCGTTGCGCTCCGCCTTTGAGAGGAGCTCGACATTCGGAACAGCCAGTTTCCTTCGAGTGCTTGAAAAGAAGTCGTTCTGGACTTTCGTTGATGAGGGCTTGTCCCTACTGATTTCTGAACCCGAGACGGCCTTGCGTCAGTTGATCGTCAGGCCGATTCAGACCCGGGGGGCGATTTATGAGTCGCTGCCCCCTTACTTGCGTGACAGCATCAGCAAGAAGATCATCAGGCTACGCGATCACGGCCAGAAGCAAGATCAAGGGTTCGCCGACCTTCTAGAGTTCACAATAAAAACAGCACAATCGGGTAGGAACGGGGATTGAACCCGCTCCCCACACCACCGGCTATACGGGTTTGATGTCGCTACCGCTCCACCCTTCGGGCTGTCCTGCGGACAGTCTATCTCGCTACGCTCGATTGTAGCACGGCGGTTCCGGCCGTCATAGGTCACTCCGAAGAGTGACGAACGTGCGCTGCCTCCCCTTTCGGAACAGCAACGCTGTCGCATGATCTCTCTTTTTGATGTCGCTACGCTCCACCCTGCAGGCTGCCTCGCGGCAGTCTATGTCCGCTGCGCTCCCATTCTGCCTGAATCCTCCCCATTTTCGGCTCCCCCGTGCGGGTTCATCGCCTTGGACAGGAGTTCAGGCCGGATCATCGAACCGGTTCGGTCCTTCCTGCGCCCTTCATCCTCTTGGTCGGGCGACGGCACCCACCTCGGGAGGCAGGATGAACAGATGTTTGGAAGGATGGCGTGAGTTTTGCAGCGATGATATGGCGTTGACTCTGGAATCCCCCCCGGAAATAAAACATCGCAATGCTTTTTGGCTTCAACTAAGGCGATCTATTGCTTACATGATTGAAGTGTATCGTTCACGTCAGGCCAAAAGTATGAAATTTTCAGTTGAATCCGTGAGGCGGCTTCCCCTGCCGGGCCTACTACTCTTCATTTCTGTGGCTTCGACCAATGCTCACAGTATAGAACAGACAGATCCGGTGGAAGCGCTGACCAGCGAATTAAAAAAAGCCCTGGCCGAGACTTCTACTACAAACACCAACCTGGAAACTAACTATGTGGAGGCTCTTCAAAATCTTCAGCATATAACGGAGCAGACTGGGGATCTCGAACGTTCTTTGAAGATTCGGGACGAAGTCAGAAACTACAAAATGCTGGGAGAACGCAATTTTTCAGACCTTCCTCAGCTCGAAAAATTGCGGGAGGTCTATGAAAAGAGCGTGGAAAAGATTGAGGCGGATTTCCAGAAGTCCCGCTTCGCGGTTTTGAAGATTTACGAAGAGAGATTCCGACTTTTGAAGAAAAATCTAGAGGAACAGGAAAATACAGAATTGGTTTTGAAGGCGGATCGGCGAATCAAAATGATCGAAGAAGGGATCGCCGATCCTGCAAAGTTGGTAAATTTGGCAGCTCTCTGGATTTTAGAAAGGCGCGACGATGTAGAAAGTGTAAGGGAGGCAAAATTAGAACGGAAGGATGGAAAATTCATCATCTCGGCCCGCGAAAAAGCGGGGAGCTATATCAAGTCAACGGCAACCTTTTCGGTCCCCTTCGAGATGATGACTCGTGTCGCGACAGACAGCTTCAACATCCGCTACTATTTGGGCGACAGGGTCATTACGATTCTAAATTGGGAGGTCAATCCCAAACAACTTCGCCTTCACAATCCGACCCCGGGAATAGGTCCGATTGGGATCAATGATCAGGGTTGGGTGAACAAAGATGAACTGAACGACGTGCAGATTTCCTTCCGAAAAAATCGCATTTCCGTCATGGTGAACGGTGAAATGCGCGGCGAGATGGAAGGCGACTTTTCAGCCCTGCAAGGACAGGTCGGAATCGGCCCGGCGTTTGGCAGCACGCTTACATTGGAAACTTTTAAAGTGCTGCCATTGCAGGAATAGAATCGGATCGGGCTCGGTGTTTTACGAAGGAACAGGGTTGGGTCGCCGAATCAACCCTGTCCGCTTTGATTTTTACCTTTCAAGTTCGATTCTTTTCTCTAATCTTGTCGTCAAATGACCGGAAAAGAAGGGGCCCAGTTGCAACCGATCAATTTGCTGGCGAAAGACCGGCGGCTTTGGTTCTGGCGCATTGCGGTGTCAGGCATTCTCGTTGGGTTGCTCCTCACGATCTTTGGACTCTCACTGCTGGATACTCGTTTATCGCTTTCAAGGGATATTCGATCAGGCCTTTGGTTGTTTCTTGTTGGGACTGCCCTCTACCTTGGAATCAAGAGATGGCGTGAGATTCTGAAAATTTTTACACTACAAGAAGCGGCCTGTGCCATTGAGTCGGCAAAACCGGAGGTGGGGCAACAGTTGCGAACTGCGCTGGAGATAGCTTCTCAAGTGATGCCATTACAACATCGGCAGGGATTTCGGCAGCGGCTCATTTCAGAAACGGAGCTGTGGCTTGATGACTTTGACTGGCGCGCTCTGGTTCCCCGTCGCATCGGAAGGAAATGGATGGCTGCCATCGGTCTGGTTCTCGCTTCGATTCTGGTAGCAGCTTTGCTTTCGCCGGAAATTGGATTGGGGTTGAAGCGAATTTTACTTCCGACCACCGGGACAACGTACACTCAACTGGAATGGGAGGATCCCCCGGAGTGGTTCGATCAACGCCATCCGCCTCTGGTGCGCCTGAGAGTGAGCGGTCGCAAGAAGGTCCCGACGCTTTTTGTAAAAGAGGAGGGATCCGAAAAGTGGGAGGAAGTGGCACTAACTCCCCGTGAAAACAGCCTCGTCTGGGATGCCGTCCTGACCGGGCGTGAAAAGAACATGGAAATGTATGCCGCCGCAGGCGACGGCATTTCCCCTCACTTACAGCTGCTTTTCGAACCGATTCCGGAGCTTCTCGAGGCCAAAGTGCAGTTGATCTATCCCGAGTATCTGGGGAGGAAGAGCGAAACGCGAAGCGGCGGCGATGTTCGCGCCGTCGAGGGAACTCAGGTCCAGTGGACGTTTATTTTCAATACTGCCCCGGCGGAAATTGAATGGGCCATCTCGGGGGAGGGAGAACCTGAACGGCTCGTATCTGCCGAGACTTGTCTCACCAGCATTCACGAACTCAGCGTCGGCACCCGAAATCCGGTCCTGACAGTGACGGATCGTAGAGGTCGCCCGGTAGATTCCTGGCGCTTCGAATCCATAGGGCTCGTCGACAATCTTCCGAAAATCGAGATTCTTGAGCCATCAAAAGATCGCGACGCCACTAGCATCACCGAAATCCCGGTGCGAATTCGTGCGACGGATGACTATGGTCTTGGGGAGGTTGGCATTGTCCTGGAGGCTGCTGGCGAGACGCGCTGGGTGTTGGAAAAGATCATAGACACGTCCGATCAGCAGCAGGCGAATGAAATGGTGATGGCGATGCTGGAAGAAGTACCCCTGGAAATCACCGACAACGTTCGCCTTTACGCCTATGCGCTGGATCGCAAGCCCCGTGGCGGTCCCCGGGCGCTGAGTCATCTGCGTTCGATCGATATTCGACAATTTAAACGCCGCTGGAAATTTGGAGTCCTCCAGCCGCCCCCCGGCGGACCGAAACCGAAAATGGAGGACATTGCCAATCTGGAGAAAATCATCACGGAGCAGAGAGAAATCGTTTCAGAAGTTTTCGTATTAAAAGGCGGAGGAATTGATTCCGCGAGTCAGGAGTTGTTTGAAAAATGCGGTGCCGAAGGCGCCCTTGAAGATGAACTCGCGCTCGATGTAGAGGCCCTTACCGCCAAGTGGAAGGAACAGGGGCGCATTGAAGCGGATGACATCGCCTTGCTGGAAGTCGCTGGCGAGCAAATGACAGAGGCCGGCAAACTATTGCGTGTTCCTAAACGGGACGAAGCTTTTGAAACTGCAGACAGTTCCCTTTCAAATCTGCTTCGTCTGCGGAAACAACTGCTGACTCTGATTCTCAAAGCTGACAACAGCGAGGGCGAGCCGATGGACCCGAAAGAAAAGCCATTACAACTTTCCAAACTCGCTGATGAGGCCCGAAGACTGGCCCGTGAGGAGGCCGATGTACGTCATCAGATCGAAGACGAGGAAGCCGCAAAAGTAACTGACCCGGCCGTGACCGGGCGTCAGCAGGAAGTGGCGATCTTTGATGCCGGCGAGCTCTATTCAAAGCTTCTCACTCACCCGGAGAAGACCGAAGGCGCTCTTTCGCTCATGGATCAGGCGGAAAAATTGATGAAAGAAGCAGGTCAAAAACTCCAGTCAGATAGCGACACCGGAGTGGTTTTGAGTTTAGCCACGGCTGAACAACGATTGCTGGAGCTCGCTGAATTTTTGACCCTGCTCGAAATGGAAATGACCTCTGCGGCTCTCGAAGAAATGGCAGCTAAAGCTGAGAAAGAAGCGGAGGAAATGGCTAAAGCGGAATCCGACTCCAAAGGAAAGGGAGATTCCGAACAAGAACCAAAAGAAGGGAATCAAGAAAACAAAAAAGCGAAAGGCGACGAAGTCAAAGACAGGGATTCAAAAATAGCCGAAGGCAAGGCGAAGACAGGAAAGAACGCCGAAAGTCAGTCAGGAAAGGGCGAGGGTAATTCCGCTGATGGAGCGGGCGGCGACGCTGAAGCGGGAGAAAAAGGCGACGGTGATCGTAAAGACAACAGTAAGGGCAAAGGACAACCCGATGCCCTTGCAAAAGCCGCACGCCGCGCCCGACTGACCGATGAAATTCTGAAGAGTCTCGCTGAACGAGAAGCAACCCGAGGAGATTCTAGTGGTGACGACCAGAAACCTGACGACGGGGGAAAAGGTGAAAGCGATAAAAACGAAAATGGGAGCGCGAGGGGAAAGGTGGAGGCATTGGCTGATTTGCGAAAGGAATTGAAAATGCGAGTCCTGGCTGAAGCTCTCGAAAAACTGGCGGAGGCCGAAAGCGGAGAAGAGGGTCCCGGGAAAACCACAGGGAGTGGCAATGACGAAAAGGGCGTCAGTGAAAAAGGCGACCCACGAAAAGAGTTGGCCGAACGCCTCGGCGCTGCGGGAGGACGGATGCGTCAATTTGCCAAAGAACTGGATGCGTCACACCTCGCTCAGTTGGCTGACGTGAAATCCGAGATCGAAAAATTAAAACAAAAACTGGTAGGTGGCGAACCGGGCGATCAGAAGAAAAGTCCGAATGACGCGAAGGGCGGAGAGGGAGAAAATCCATTCGCGGCGTTGAACGAAAAGATCGGAAAGGGAAACGGGATTGAATCGAACGCTGCGAGTGAATCGGACAAAAAGAAGGAAGGTGTTCCAAAGACGTCGGACGAGAAAATTGTTGGAGGCCGTTCCACAGAGAAGCTCGTTTCGGGGCACGAAGCGCCTACGGAGGGATTCACCAACAAACTGAATCGCCTCGATGATGATTCGATTCGCCGTTGGGGTCGATATTTGCACGATGCGCCCTTTGATCGCAATTCGCTCCCGATCCTGGAAGCGATTGAAAAGCGCGTTGATGAACTTGTCGGGGAAATTCCTCAGATTTCGAGCGTCACCGGTGGTCCCCGAACGGTTCCGGAATCCAGTCGGCGTGAAATTGAAGACTATTTCAGCGATCTCTCGGACGACTTCGGCGAAGAAACATGGATCAAAAAGTAAGCATGAGAGGGAGGAAAACTTACCGGCAGCAGATGAAAGGCATACGATTTGCTCCGTATCTCTTGTCTTTTACCTTTGCTGCTTCACTCGCGATTTCAGATGACAAATCAACTCGCCTGGGACTCGAAGAAGCAGCGAAGCTTTTTTCAATCAGCAATGACGAAAAGCCTACAGAAGGCGGAAAAGTCGGCACGCCCGCGGTGGTGCCGACCGGGTACCGCGAGTTGATCAAAAGAGTCACCCCGACTGTGGTTTCCGTTTTCCCGGAACGAATGCTCGCAAAAGGCGGTGACGATACCGATCCGTTGGCACGCTTTTTTGGAACGGAAACGGAAGGGGGCGAAAACGGCAATGAGAAGATGGGCCTCGGCTCAGGGGTTATTTTATCTGCGGACGGGTGGATTGTTACGAACAGCCATGTCGTGCATCTTCCCAATGGAAAACTCGCGGACTCTGTTTCGGTGGAGCTTCATGACAGACGCCTCTTTCAGGCAGCAATCATAGGTGCTGACCCTTTAACGGATGTTGCGCTTTTGAAAATCGAGGTGACCGCTTTGGATTTTCTGCCAATGGGAGACAGTGCTGAATTGATGGCCGGAGATCTCGTCTTCGCGATCGGCAATCCATTCAAACTCGGAATGACAGCGACGATGGGAATGGTTTCGGCGACCCAAAGAACGAGTTTGAATTTGAACGGAAACGGTGGTTTCGAGAGTTTTATTCAAACCGATGCGGCCATCAATCCTGGCAACTCAGGCGGAGCCCTGGTCGACGCGCACGGACGGCTCGTGGGCATCAACACGGCGATCTACGGCCCCGGAGGCGGGAACGTGGGGATCGGATTCGCGATACCGACTCGATTGATGTCAAAGGTAGTTTCGGGTCTTGCACGCGATGGCGAAATGAAGCGCGGATTTTTTGGACTGCAAACGGATGAAGTTGACCCGGAAAAAGCAAAAGCGGCGGGCGCTCCGGCAATCGCTGGCGCGATCGTCACGGAACTAATGGTAGGTGGCCCTGCCGAAAAAAGTGGTCTTGAAGTTGGAGATGTGATCACCAATGCCGCAGGTCTCGCCCTGGAAACTCGCGGAGACCTACGCGTCGAACTCTCCTGCCTGCGACCGGGTGAGGGGATAGAGCTGATCATCACACGTAAAGGTGCTACTAAAAGCATCACTCTGACGGCGGGCGAGACACCGTCGACCGCGAAAGGGACGGACAGCACGTTCATGCTCGATTCGATCCCCGGCGTGAAATTTCGCGTTTCAGTAGAAGGGCTTGAAATCACCGAAATTGATAAAGGCAAAAAGGGAACAGGCGATCAATTGACCGTTGGGATGATCATTGATTCAATCAACGGAAAGCAGGTAAAGAGTGAGGAAGATGCCGCGTCAGCCCTCAAAAAGGGAGTGAACAAAGTCGTGACACGACTTGGCGGGTCGAACCGGACGCTCGCCTTGCGGCTCGAATAATGGATGAACCTTGATCCGCCACTTCCAGTTTCAGTCATCACGGTGCTTTGCGGATTGGCGATCCTCATTGCGATCTGGCGTGAAATTCAACGCAAACGAAAGCTTGCCCCCGGTTGGTTTCATTTCCCCTGCCTGTTTTTCCGTGTCGCGGCGATTCTCACTTTGGTAGTTATTTTGTTGAATCCATCGCGAGAACTGTCAAACAAGCAACCCGAGGGAAGAAGCGTAATTTTACTGGACGCCTCAGCAAGTATGAACCTCGGTGCCGATGGGGAAACGCGATGGGAGGCTGCAACGAAATTCGCGAATTCCGCGTTGGAAGAAATCAAGGCCGCAGGCTTAACCTCGACGCGACTTCTGACCTTTTCGACCGACCTTGATACGGATTCACTTTCTGATAGTCCGATTGGTCGCGAGACGAATCTCTCTTCAGCATTGGAGCGCCTTCTTGCCGGTTCTGGCTCCGAAGCCCCTGAGCAAGTCATCATACTGAGTGACGGTAGAATACACGACCGAGATCGTCTCGGGATTGCCTTAGGTTTGGCCAATGCTGCACATGTGCCCATTTCTACTAGCGTGTTTGGAATCGACAGCCCGCCGCGAAATGCAAGTCTTGCTGCCGTGCAGGCACCGCGAATGGTACGCCCGAAATCTCCGGTTTCAGTCCATGTTGATATTTCCGGATCGGGAATTGCCCCGGATGAAACATTGAGTCTAAAACTCGTCGATGAGGACGGAAAACTCTTATCACAAACTGAATTCGTTCTCCCCGAGAACGGCCGCCCTGTTGAGCAAGTCTTGGTTTTTGAAAGCGGACTCAGAACGGGTCGCTACGAACTTCAGCTTTCTACGAGCGGTGAAGCGGAGGTCGAATTGAAAGACAACCGGTTCTCATTCACTGTAGAAATTGCAACCGGAAAACTCAGGGTGCTTTTCGCCGAAGGTACCCATTGTAAAAGAGCGATCGGAGAAAGAGGTCACTGTTGGAACGACATGGAATTTATGACCCGGGCGTGGGAGGCCACCGGTGATATAGAACACGTTTGCCTCACCCCCTGGAGCCAGTATTTGAACGAACCGAATCTTGCAGGGGTAACCTTTGCAAACGGGGAAATGCTTTTGGATCGAACCAAAGATTTCCCCAAAACCCGGGAGGAGCTCAATGCATTTGATGTCGTGATTATCAGTGATGTTCCAGAGGGAAATTTTTCAAAGGAACAAATGGAATGGGTGGTTGACTGGGTAAAGAATCGGGGAGGCGGTTTCCTGATGGGCGGTGGCAACACCGCGTTTGACTCCGGGAAATATGACAAAACTCCGTGGGAGCAAATTGTGCCTGTCGATATGGTTTCCTACGGTGATGGAAATCTCCGGGAGTGGTTTGAAATCGACATCCCAAAATCGGTCCGCAACCATCCTTTGTGGACCGTTTCGCTCGATCCAAAAGCGAATGAGAAGATTCTTGCCGCCCATCCGAGATTCACGGGCATGAACCTGGTCCGTCGTGCCAAACCCGGCGCACTCGTTCTCGCGACACGTCGAGGCACTGGCGATCCCGTCATTGCCGCGCAACGATACGGCCGTGGCCGGGCGGTCGCTTTCATGCCGGATCCAAATGGTGGGGGAGGCACCTTCTATATTGAATGGGGAACGGAAGGAAGCCCTATCATGGGCGCCAATTTCCGGCAGATGGAACTAGGTCACGGAAAGGGCTTCCGGTTTAACAAGGAATCGGCGGAAACAGACTACGGACCGGAGCCGGAATACCCATCAAAATGGTACGGGCAATATTGGGTGAACATGGTTCGCTGGCTGGGTGAAAACAGCGTCCGGTGGCAACGCGATAAACTGGCTGGTCGAGTCGTCGCCGCTCAAGCGAGGCCGGGAGAAAGACTGGCGGTGGCAGCAGAAGTTCTCGCCGTTTCGCAGATCGATGAATTGCTCGCGCTCGATGTCGGCGCGCGGCTTGAAGGGACCGGATCACGTCGGGTTCGGTTGCTCTATGATCGGGACCGCCGGGAGTTTACCGGTGATCTCCTCGTTCCCTCAGACCTTGGGGAAAAGACTGAAGTGATCGTGCTGTTCGATGTCGAAGTAAAGAATCAAACCCTATCGCAAAGCGTTTCTACCGGAATTTATCGGGGAAATCCGGAATTTTCCGAGTCCGCCCCCGATCCCGTCTTTCTTTCCGACTTAGCAAAGGCGACCGGAGGTTCAGTCCTCGAAAATCCGGGTGACGCTGCTGATTCGATTCGCGAAGCCGCTGAAAAGCGTCTCAGCGAAGCACGGCGCAGTTGGTCCGAACCCCTCTGGTCGAGGGGGTGGCCATGGTTGATTTTTGCGATTTGTTTTTGTCTGGAATGGACCCTTCGACGGCTCGGAAGTCGCGTTCAAGCCGATCCAATTCCAGTGCCATCCGCTGCGATATTGATTGGTTTTCTGCTTGTCACAACCGGGATTTCGGCCGAAGTCGATCAAACTTCGAAACTGACGGAAGAATGGATCGCTCAACTCGGCGCAGATCGCGTTCGATTGCGTGACGAAGCTGACCGGCATCTTCGTGAGGACCCAGATTCATATGGTGCATTGGTCGCGTTTTCAGGGGAGACAAAAAACGGAGAAGCAAAAGCTCGCGCCGAAAACATTCTACGCCATTTCAAAAGTCATCGATGGCATCTCGTCGCGATTCGTAATGGCGGACTCACTCAGCTGGATAAGGGCAATACGATTTCCCGAGGTCTGATTGTCTCTCCGCAAAAGACAAGATTATATTCACGGGAAAGAGGGTTTGCGCGGGTTTGGAATGCAGTGACCTATGAGCCACTCGAAACATTCGGGGAACCCTCATATTCAGTTAAGGACGGACGATTAACGGCAGGCATCGCTACTGCGCTCGCCATCAGTGCAGACAGCAAAAGGATCGCTGCCACCAACGAATTTGGCGAAACCATTATTTACGATCCAAAGTCATTTATGGAGGTTCGCCGTTTCAGCGAAGTGACTGCCAAAGCGTTTGTCGAGTTGGGAAAGCCAAATCTAAAGGGGGCGATTTTATCTCTTCAATTTTTGTCCGATAATCGAAAGTTACTCGCCGGCACCGCAGCCGGGGTTCGACTTTGGGACAGTGACACCGGTAAACTGATGTGGAAAACCGAATCGACGGAACCGGCATTTTCAATGGTCACCACTCCTGACAGAACCAAATTAATCTACTGCGGGGATTCTCCTCGGGCAAATGATCAACTATATACCGTGGACCTTCAGAGCGGAAAAATGCTCCTAAAAATGGAAGCACCGACTCGTCTCGGGGGATTGCAATTTAACTCAACAGGCAAAAAACTACTGGGATTCGGACAGGACGGCTTTGCTCGTGTTTTTGATTTCGATTCGCAAACGAGTGAGCTTTCGAACGAAAGATCATATGGCCCGAATTCAAATGAGTGCCAGGGAGCAGCCTGGGGACCAGACGAAACTACAGTTCTAACCACTAGTTGGAATCCCAAACAACCGGTCATTGAATGGGATTTGGAAACCGGGGAGCCGGTCTGGAAGTCCCCACCGATGGAGGTCGGTCTTTGTACTCCGGCATGGATTGATCGGGAGAGAATCGCTATTCTCGGGGAGGAAGGGGTTCTGACAATTTGGAAATACACAGGCGGATGAGTTATCCTTTTCATGATCAAACAGGGTTAGCTCAATGATGAGACCCTATCGGGGCGAAAGGGAATCGCCCCGACCTCTCACTTCATGCTATCTCCAGCCAGCGGCGGGTGACATCAACGAGGGAATCGTTTGTCGTTACCGATTCCCACCGGATATCGTTTGCAGCTGCGGTTTGTTTCAGGTGCTTCCGCCACTCGGCGACCGTCTTCGCATGGGAAACGCGAAGTGGCTCGACGCTGGTTTTCAGGTTGGAACCGGTCTCGGTATCGATGAATTCGAAGTCGCCGACTTCAGGAATTTCGACCTCGAACGGGTCCAGTATCTGGAGCGCTAATACGTCATGGCCCTGCGCGCGATAGCCGGAAAGTTCGGAGAAAATCCGAGTTTCCTGATCGAAAAAGTCGGAGATCAAAATGATGAAACCTCGTTTTTTGCAGAGCGTTCTTGAATCGATCAGGGCATCAGGAATGGAGCCCTCACGATCCGGTTTTGAACGGGAAAGAGCCGCACAAATTTCAAGGGCGTGGAGATTTCCAGAACCCGGAACGACCGGGCTTTCAAGCCCATCGCGAAGCATTCCGACAGACGGCAAATCACCCTGACGAACCGCTAGAAAAGTGATCGCCGCGGCAGCGCGCCTCGCGTAATCGAACTTTGAATATCTCCCGTTGCCAACGTTCATCGAGCCGGTGGTATCGACGAGAATGTGCACGGGGCGGCGGGATTCACGGCGGCTTTCTTTAGTTAGGAGCCGCCTTTGACGGGCGTAGAGAGTCCAGTTGATCCGGCGCACATCATCACCGGGCTGGTAATCGCGGTGAGCTTCAAATTCAACACCCGGCCCGCTATTGTTTGATCGATGTGAACCATACCAAACGGAGTCGGCTATCCCCATTCCGGCAAGATCGAGGTCTTCCATAGCGAGGAACACTTCCGGATCGTCTGCGACTTTAATGGATGTCATGTCACGGATTTACTCTCTCAAGGAGAAGCGAGACCAGTGCATCGGCATCGAGTTTTTCGGCGCGTGCTCTAAAGTTGAGCACGAGTCGATGTCGTAAGATCTCGGGGGCGAGTTGGCGCAGATCTTCAAAATCGACATGAACCCGACCATGCATGAGTGCGCGGGCTTTTCCTGCAAGAAGTAAAGATTGAGACGCGCGAGGGCTGGCACCGCAGGAAAGAAAGTTCACGACATCTGCCTCAGCGAACTCTGAAGTAGGACGGGTGGCATTCACCAGTCGAATTCCATATCTCGCGACGTCGGTCGATAGGGGAACTTCGCGAACGGCTTTCTGAAGTTCAATGATTTGCGCTGCATTCAGGACGGATAGAATGGAGTCCAGATTCTCTCCGGGGCCGGATGTGGCAATAGTGAGTTCGTCTTCGGGATTTGGATAACCTACCCGGATACAACAAAAGAATCGATCGAGCTGCGCCTCGGGCAGCGGGTAGGTCCCTTCCATTTCAATCGGGTTCTGTGTGGCTAAAACAAGAAAGGGAGGTTCGATGGTCAGGGTCTCACGGCCTATAGTGACCTGACGTTCCTGCATGGCTTGAAGCAGCGCGGCCTGAGTCTTCGGAGGCGTTCGGTTGATTTCATCAGCAAGTAGTATGTTGGTAAAAACAGGCCCCCGAATTACCGCACGTTCGAATTTCCCGGTGCCGTCCCCTTCCAGAATCTCAGAGCCGGTAATGTCGGCTGGCATCAGATCGGGTGTGAACTGAATCCGCTGAAATTTCAAATCAAGGGCTCGGGCAAGGGCCGCTGACATGAGGGTCTTTCCCACGCCAGGGACTCCAAGTAGAAGAGCGTGCCCCCCACAAAGGAGGGTCAGAAAAAGGGAGTCCGAAGCAGCATTTTGGCCTATGACGCATTTTGAAGTTTCGGCGGAGATGGCTTCACGAGCCCGGGTGAGTGCTTCCATGCTTAAGTGGTGATGTTAGTCAAATCTGGTTTCCTTTGGTATCTTCAGGCTAATTTTCGAAGCGGGTTCGGCGTCTTCCGGGGCGGGGCGCTGAGTTCCTTTCCCATCGCCGTTTCCATCGAGTTGCGCGTGTTCGCGAACCATGAAGCCCCCGGATTCATAAATCTTCAGGACCCGTTCCTGACAGGCGCGAAAAATTTCAAGGGCGCTAATGTCGTTGTTATTGTCAGCGTCGGTTCCCTTCTCAGCAAGAATCGCGGCGAGTGCCTCGGGAAAATCAGTTTCGCTGATAGGATCAAGTTGCTCGGTTGCTGAGATAATGATTCGCCCCGGAGCGCTCAGGGCACGCAAGAAGTCGGAAGCTGCAGTGGTCGTCGCGAGTATGACAAGAGGCGTTTCTGCAGGAAAGTCTTTGAGGGCCCGGGCAATGTCTGTGGCAGAGAGATCGGGGCCTGGCAGGTTCAGGTTTGCGTCACCGGGAATACGATTGGCGTGCCCTTGAAAGATGATCCATACCGGGCTGGTGCTTGCGC
The DNA here is from genome assembly GCA_017991025.1 of Verrucomicrobiales bacterium. Classification (GTDB taxonomy): domain Bacteria; phylum Verrucomicrobiota; class Verrucomicrobiia; order Verrucomicrobiales; family DEV007; genus Arctic95D-9. The sequence goes on along the minus strand of JAGNMT010000011.1, from coordinate 1,219 downwards.
TCTTTCCATAGGCGACAATCTTTTCGAATTCGGAAAGGATATTCTGGCGTGTCGCAGCACCGTCATATCCGGCTTCTTTCGGACCATATAGGACAGAAATGTTTTGCGGCGGAATCTTGAAGTGGACAACGAGCGACTTACGAATATCAGCGAGATTCTTTTCGAAAAATTGATGGTGCTCATCGTCACCGGGAAGGCCGTTGAAAATCCAGATTCGAGGAGTCGGCTCTGCGGCGTATCCGAACATAACCATGGACCAACTGCTGACCCACAATGTTAATGTCCTCACCCCGATCATGATCGCTTGAGGCTAGCGGTGTAGAACTGGTGAGACAATGGTATTTTGTAAGAAAAGCAATTTTTTTGCTGACTAAGACTGCTGTTTCAGTCCAACGTGAAGCGTGGGTCTTGTGAATCCAAATTTCTTGTGGGCGATGGGCTTGGCGGTAATCCCGTTGTGGCTCCATCTTAGCCGTCGTCGAAAATTCAGGAAACTGGACACTGGAACACTTCGTTTTCTGGAGGAGACCCGGCGGTCACGAAGCCGCAAGGCGAGATGGGAGGAAATATTGCTGATGCTTCTGAGGATCGGTGCCACGATTCTGCTTGCCTTGCTCTTCGCCCGGCCCGTTTCGCGGGGAATAGATGCCGATGAAAACAGTTCGGAGTCAACTGTCATACTACTCGATGCCTCAGGTAGCATTTCAGATGAAATGGCGGACGACGTTCGCGACGCGGCAGCAAAAGCAATAAAAGAAGGGAGGGCAGAAGGCGGGACTGTGACTGTCGCTGAGTTTTCAGATCAAGTGAAGACACTGGATTCGTTGAACGACTTTCACCCTCAGCAGGGTGCGCCGACTCGACTAGATGCCGCGTTGAACTGGGCTTTGGATCGATTGCTTGAGACTGGCGCGCCTGATTCCGGCAAGTTGGTATTGATCGGGCATTTTGCGAATTCTGCACTTCCCGAAGTGCCGCCAAGGGTTTGGCCGATTGGAATAGAAATCGAATTGATTCCCATTTTACCAAAGCACCCGGTCAATTCAGCAGTCACTCACGTGGAACTCAGGACGCCCTATAAAACGGAAAAGATGGAGATTGAAGCACGGTTGCTCCTTCCACCGGACGTGCCGGCGAAAGTGACGATCAAGGCAGAGGGTTTTGTGGAAGAGCAATCGGTTAAGGCCGGATCCGAGCGCGTCTTGTTTCAGTTCAGGCC
>JAGNMT010000296.1 GCA_017991025.1 Verrucomicrobiales bacterium | reverse complement strand
GCACTTGCCATCATCAGTGCGGTTGAGATCGAGAAGGGCGAGCATACCACATTCCCTTCGCCCTTCGAGACCTCGGAGAAAAAATTCAAGGCAAAGGCAGTGTCTGCCACTACCGGAACTTGAGTCACCGATTTCGTGACGGATTTCGTCACGGATTTCGTCACGGATTTCGTCACGGATTCCGTCACGGATTCCGGATCAGAATCGATATCTCGTTCAGAATCGCCCCCGCATCCTGACAGGGAGATGCCGGCCAGAATGATGACTGCCCATGAACCGCATCGAAATTCTCGCGGAATTACCATCGGCAGCGTTCCTGAATTGATTTTGGCTTTAATACTCATAATGATTTCGCGCAGCGTCCTATTCCGCTTTCGGTTCTATGACTTTTCCGATGAACAGGTTAGTTCCATTCTTTTTGTCCCGAATCACGAACAGAAACGGACGGTCGACTCGAATCTCCTGATATTTACGCATCGCCATAGTATGTTTGATTGCCGTAGCCGCGGCCACCTCGGTTCCCTTCTCGTCCAACCGGATGCGAGTCGTTTGAAAGACATTGCCAATAAAGAGATCCCGATTCCCGCTGATTCCTGAAAAATCGGCCATGGATGAATCGAAAGCTGCCTTTATGCCCAGTTCGCGCAGCGAACCCGAGAGTTCGAGGTCCCGTTGAAAGCTGAACTTCGGCAGCAACAATTTCACGTCCTTCTGCGCGAGGTTCTTCAACCAGGCTTCGAACTTTGCCGAGGTAAGCCCAGCTACAAGCTCATCGACTCCTTCCATTTTGTCCGGCACCAGGATGATCATGGAGAGATCATCCCCCAGGTACAACAACTCAATTAGTTGGCACGAATCCCCATTCCCAACCGAATGGGATTCCCATTGTGTCATGAAAGGAACATCGATTTTCTTTTCAGCATTCAGAAAAAATGGCGCTGCCTTGGTATGTATACTTTCGAAGGGCGCTTTCCACTGGGCCTTGAGATAGACGGCATTAGTAATAATCAGCCGGGTCGTGGGATCAATTCTGCCTGCGGGGATTACTTCAGGAATCATTTGCTGGGTCATCTCGGCTACCCAGCGATTGATCGTGTCACGTGCCTGCAGCGGATTACCAGAGAAATCCACACTATCGAGACCTCCAGCATACTCCGACGCAATCTGTTGAAGAAATCCCGGGACCAGGGGATACCCTTCTTGCGCCCACAAACGGTTCGCCGCTACCAGATCCGGTGCGCCATCGCCTCTGGAGCGATTGAGGTCCTTCGTCAGCTTTCCCAATGACGCTTGCCATTCCTCCTCTGCGGATTCAAATCCCAACACTGACCGGATCTCGGAGGCGGTTTCTTGCCGGGCACCGGCACCGGCCATCCCAAGGGCGGTTCCTACCGAGTATGGAGATATCAGGATATTCCCGGCAGGATCGTCGGAAGCGGACAGGTTCTGAAACAACTCCCAGGAGAATTGATTTAAAGGCTCTGCCGCCATGTCCTCACCCGACGCTGACGTGATCGCTATTGAACACAAGCAAACCGCGACGGACATACAAGATTTGCCGAACTTTCGATTCATTTAATTACGGGTTATGATTTTTCACATTCACACCATTCAAAGGCGGTGGACGACTTTTCTTTAGTTCATCAATTGTTTTCCTCCATTTTCCCTTCCGCCGGTTTCACATCGTCTCGAGCACCTGGGTGGAGGCCATGTCTATAGATTCGTCTTTGCAGCCGACTCTCCTCTACTGATCATTCAACAGCTTCACCTCCACTCCTTTGCCCGTCCCGTGAATCCTGACCCCCTTCAGCCACGGTAAGGCCGTCTCGTAATCAGCGATTATGTCGGATGCCTCTACCGGTGTGACTACCTGCGCGACAATGCCCTTGGGGCGAATGGCGGTCAGGAAGTAATCCTGAATCCCATCGCCGGGCGGTTTTGCATAGGGAGCGCGATGTAGTTGAACTTCGGTATAACCAGTGGTTGTCACCTCGCCGATGACCGACACGCTCAACTTGGGCGGATTGGACTTGAGAATGCTGAGCTTGACCTCACTGATCTGTTTCACGACGATCCGATCCACAGGAGTGGTCTCCTCTCCTTGGACTGCCGGAACGGTTTCAATGGCAGTGCACACCCAGACGACGATCAAACACAAGCGGAAAATCGAATTTCTTTTGATCTTCTTTTTCATTACACTGGTCAATTTGCTGGTGCCTGGGATTGAGAGTGAAATTTCTGACATGGTGTTCTAGAGAGTTGACACTCATGAGAGTCATCTCGCTTCCGCGACCTTTTGAAGGCGCTTGAGTCTCTCGTTGATGACCTTAAGACGAGCGGTCTCGGCCTGAAATCCGATGAAAGTAAACGTATCGGCTCCGGGAGCGTCGAAGCGCTCCTCCAGGCTCCGCTCCCATGCCTCCTGCTGTTCAAGGAACTCCCGCTTTTTCTCTCCAGTCAATATTTTCTCGAAGTGGAGGACCCTTGCGTGCATCTCCACATTTGCTTTATCTAGGCGACGGCGCACATCGGCGGTCTCATCGCTTCCGACACTCTGAAAGTTCGTCCACTCGAGTTCTCCGTCCGCGTTCAGCAGACCCGTCATAAATGCCTGAAGCACCGTGAGACCTTCAATCTCTTTGGGATTCGCGGTCAAGCCAATCTGGAACGGGATGGGAAGCGTCGGATTCTTCCGGTCAAAGAGAAAATCGATGGTAAACCCTTCGGGATAGAACTCCCCATTCCCTTCGTTTTGTTTTACTGCAGCAGTATATTCCTTAGGGCGAGCGTCTTTCAGTCGCTGCAAGATTTCCCTGCAACCCGCCTCCCGAAGATTTACCTGGCGAACCGCCCCCTTTGGCTCGAAAGCAAGATGAACCACAGCAAGCGGCCCCCATTTTCCTTCGACCGTCCAAAGCAAATTAAGGCTGTCCTGCGACCAGGCGAAGTTCGTATCGATGTGATTCAAATCTGGTCTCCCCGCTTTCCCTTCGATAGTGACAACCACCTTCCGGTTTTTTGTCTCGATGATTTGATTCCTTACTGCATCAAAGTTCTCATCCAATTCATCTATCGTTGGAATCGTGATTGCCAGCTGACCGTCCGGGGAGACTGATCCGTTAAGGATTTCGGCACTCAACGAAAGTCCTACTGAAAAAACCAGATAAACCGCTCCCAATGAAAACGTCAATCTTGAAGCTACTGAAATTTTTTTCATTCTTTCAAGATATCTTCCAGTCCCCCATTTCCGCTACGCACTGGTTGGCAAATTCGCGTCACATTCTGTAGAGACCGATTCCACGCTTCGCTCTATTCTTCCCGATACTTTGTATGCGATGCCCTGACATCTTCCCGGCTATATATCCAAATACGTGCTCCACTCGCGCTCGAACCTGGCTCGTGGACGAAATCCCTCTCACTCGATCGAACTGTCGAGCTTTTTCAACGGCGTCGTGAACTATACGAGCTTCTTCGTCGGCCTGTGGTAGTAAATAATCCGCCTATCTGTCGGATGTGGGTGCGGGTCGCTTTCTTTGGCATGCCACAGTTTAAGAAATCTAAACGATTTTTAATGAGGTTTTCCGAGGTTCCCTTATGTGGACAGTTCGTCGAGACGCACTGTGAGTGTTACGGAAAGCAAGACTCAGATCTTCGGACCTCTTGCTCAGATTAGACTGCCTTATGGCGCAAGTGATGATTTACGGAAGATGATCCGTGAGTTCATCGAAAACCCGGAAGCCTGCGATCTCGCGTAATTCACGAGCAATCGCTGCCGGATGAATGACAATGCCCTGTCCCTGCGCTTCGATCAGCGCTCCAATCCGACAAAGTGCGATCAGAGGCGATGAATCGGCGACGACACATACCGGATCACCGCGTCAACGTAGCAAGAGCTACGGCATCTTCTAATGCATCTTCCACTTCATAGTGCGGGCCGATTTGTCGTGCGGCGAGTTGGCTTTGAAACACCCTTACTGGAAGACACGCGAACTCGGCTGCTTTACCCATCGACAATCGATCAAGGCGAAAGAGGGCGATGGCGAGTTCAAGGCGTACCTCTTCGATTGTCATGCTCGCGCTTTCGAGGATCTCGAAAGGGACTTCCAGAGGCAACGTAGCGGTCTTGATGAGCCCCTAGCGCCCGAACGGCTTGTTTTCAATATTAACTCCATGGGCGTAATCCTTCACACATCAGCCGACTTTTCCCTTGCCCTTTCCCTTCCCTTTTTCCGGTCTCCCCGTGCCGCCTTTCACCTCTCCTCGCTCGAGCGGCCCGAAGGCCTCTTCGCCGAGACCGGCGCGGATATGGTCTTTGAGCTCTTTTTCCAGCAGGGTGACAAGATCGGGTCTCGATGCGGCGAGGTCCTGTGTCTCGCTGAGGTCCTGAGAGAGATCGAAGAGTTGCCCCTGGCGGGTGTCCCAGTAATAGAGGAATTTGTAGTTGCCGCGCCGGATCGCGGATTGCGGATGCTCGACCTCAACCGCCTGGTGCCAGACGAAGCGATCGATGGGGCGGGTCACACGGTCCTTTCCGTTCTTGAGCAGGAGCGGCTTCCAGCTTCCGCCTTCAATGCCGGCGGGCAGTGTAAAGCCGGGCGCGGCGAAATCGAGAACGGTTGCGAAGAGATCATAACTGATGACTGGTTCGTCACAGGATTTGCCCCCCTTGATGCCGGGGACCCGCACGATGAGAGGGACGCGGATGCCGCCTTCGCCGAGATCTCCCTTGCCGCCACTCAGGATTTCGGTTCGGCCGCCGTTGTCGGAAGAATAGATGACGACGGTGTTCTCCGCGATCTTCAGTTGTTCGAGCGTTTTCAGGACTTCGCCGACGCAGGTGTCGAGGTCTTCTGTCATCGCCGCCATGACGGCCCTGTCCCCGCGACCACCCTTGTCGGTGCTCGTGGCGGCATATTTTTCCAGCGTCGATGCGAGAGCCTGCGCCTCCGGGTGCACGGCGTAGTAGGACAATTGCAGGTAAAAGGGGTGCTCGTCTTTTACCTGCGATTCCATGAAAGCCTTCGCGCGACGGGTCATGCTGAAGGAGAGCTTCGGATCCGCAGGATCGGTCGAGTCACCGTCTTCATTCATCGTGATGCCGTCGCTCTCGTCGTAGCCCATGGACTCGGGCGTATGGAACCACTGCCACTTTCCGAAATGGGCGGCGCGGTAACTCTGATCGGCACGCTTAAGGGTGTTGACGAGCGAATCGCTGACCGGCGCGCTCCAGTTTCGCGACGACTTGTCGGGGGCATTGAGTGTTGACGTAGTGCGTCCCATCTGAATGGAGGCACGCGAGCACTCGCATTTGCAATGGGCCGAGTAGGCCTGCGAAAAGGTGATCCCCTCCGCGGCGAGACGGTCGAGATTCGGGGTCTGGAAGGTTCGACTG
>JAGNMT010000295.1 GCA_017991025.1 Verrucomicrobiales bacterium | reverse complement strand
GAAGGAGAGAGTCCGCCTGCCAGGATTAAGGCCAGGGCCAGACCGGACGTGAGCTCTGCAGAAAGATGAACGGGATGTGGGTTCCTTTTCATTCGGTAACGGTCCGCCCTTTCGGGCTCCCTAACAATGGCGTTAACCCGCATCACTTGATTACGGGTATGTTTTTTCAAGAGATTGCCATCAAGACCGTTCAAACCCGTTATCATTGCTGGCGGGATGGCGAGGCCCGGGGAAATTCTGTTCAATTTTGGGATGGCAAATTCCGGCTTCGCCCTGACTTTGTCGGAATCCCTGACCGGTCCGACCGAATCCACTCTCCGGTCCGCATCCATTCGAAACCGAAATCTCCCGTGACCACTATCGCTGTCAGAACCGTCTCCCCCGAAATCGCCCGTCAGATCGACCGGCGCCGCACTTTTGCAATCATCTCGCATCCTGACGCCGGGAAAACCACCCTGACGGAGAAACTCCTTCTCTATGGGGGTGCGATTCACCTCGCCGGAAGCGTTACCGCCCGGAGAAATCAAAACTCAACCGCGAGTGACTGGATGGCGATGGAGAAAGAGCGCGGTATCTCCGTGTCCTCGACCGTGCTGCAATTCGATTACAACGGGTATTGTGTCAATCTCCTCGATACTCCCGGTCACCACGACTTTTCCGAAGACACCTATCGCGTGCTCTCGGCAGTGGACTCGGCTGTCATGGTCATTGATGCCGGTAAAGGGATCGAAGCACAGACCCTGAAGCTCTTCGAAGTCTGTCGGAAACGCGGGGTCCCGATCTTTGTCTTCATCAACAAACTCGACCGCCCCTCACGCCCACCTCTCGAACTGATCGATGAACTGGAACGCGTCCTCGGCCTTCCTCCGGTCCCGATTAACTGGCCGCTCGGCGACGGTCCGCGCTTTCGCGGGGTCTTTAACCGGGAGACCAATGAGGTGAATCTATTTGAGCGCACCCCGCACGGTTCCTTCAAAGCCCCCCTCTCCGTCGGCGGGATCGATGACGATCTCGTGAAATCCTCGCTCGATTCCGAGATTTACGAACGCGCAAAACAGGAGCTCGAACTCCTCGATGGACTCACCGAAGAACTTGATATCAAAAAGACTCTCGCCGGAGGCCAGATGCCGATTTTCTTCGGAAGTGCGATGAACAACTTCGGCGTGCAGCTCATGCTCGAGCGCTTTCTCCAGCTCGCCCCCGGGCCCGCTCCGAGGAATTCAGCCGACGGACCGGTCGATCCGCATCGCGACAGCTTTTCCGGATTTGTCTTCAAGATCCAGGCGAACATGAACCCACGTCATCGGGACCGGGCCGTGTTTATCCGCATCGTCTCGGGCCTTTTCGAGCGGGACATGCAGGTCATCGACATCAAGTCCGGGAAAAAAGTGCGGCTCGGCAATGCCCAGAAGTTGTTCGGTCAGGATCGCGAGACGCTCGACGAAGCCTACGCCGGCGACATCCTCGCCCTCGTCGGGAATTACGAATTCCTCATCGGGGACACCCTCACCAGTGAGCAGGGAATCGTCTACCACGAAATGCCGCGATTCAAACCGGAGTGTTTCTCCTATCTCTTCAACAGTGACACCGCGAACATCAAGCGGTATCGCCCCGGAATGGAGCAAATCCTCAAAGAGGGCGTCGCCCAGGCCTACGACGTCCACGGCAGCGCCCAGAGAGTTCCCCTCCTCGGGGCAGTCGGCCCGCTACAGTTCGAGGTCATGAAAGCCCGTCTCGAGGGTGAATACAATGTCGAGTGCCGCCTCGAGTCTTCGCCCTGGAGTGTCGCCCAGTGGGTGCGCGAGAAAGACCCCTCACCCGATATCAATCTCCGTGATGCCCCCAAAGTTCAGTTGCCTTCCGGCAGCTCGCTCGCCCTCGATCAGGACGGGAACTGGCTCGTCCTGCTCCCCGCTGCCTACCTCATCAGCATCCTGCACGACCGCAACAAGGCATTCGAGTTCAGCACCAGTCCATTTGACCGACTTTGACCGGCGAAATGATCGCGACGGGGTTGATCGGCGGAGTTCAGGGAATCTTTCTCATCTTTCTTCTCGGGCTTGCGGTTTTCATCATCGTCCGTTTTGCCACTCAAAAAAGAACCCGCCGCAATCTACTGCAACGGCCTTTCTCGGCGGACGAAGAGACCATTCTCGACCGCCAGTTCCCGCGCCATCGGTCCGTGCCGGAAGCGCTGCGATCACGACATGCCGGCTTCACAAGAGTCCTCATGACCGAAAAGAATTTCGAACCCTGCGGCGGCCTCTCCGAAGTGACCGGAGAAATGAAGCTCGTCATCGCCGCCCAGGCGGCGGTTCTTTTACTGGAGCTGCCGAAGCACGGATTCTTCCCGCGCCTCAGGTCCATTCTCGTTTATCCCGGTGCCTTCCATGATCCGGGGCGGAGAAATTTCGACCTGCCCGAAGCCGAGGATCGGGGAATCCTGCTCGGGGAATCCTGGGACACCGGTTCAGTCATCCTATCGTGGGACAGCGTCGTCGCCGGAGGCCGGAACGCTGACGATGGCATGAACGTGGTCATGCACGAATTCGCCCACCAACTCGATCTCGGAAACGGCGAGGTCGACGGCGTCCCTCTGCTGCGCAGCCGTAGCGCTTATCTCAGGTGGGCAGAAGTCTTCGGACGGGAATTCGCAGCGCTGGTCGAAGCATCAGGCAATCGGAGCGCTCCAGAGCCCTTCCTCGATCCCTATGGGGCAACCCATCCCTCCGAGTTTTTCGCCGTTGCCACCGAGACTTTTTTCGAAGACCCGGAGGATCTGAAATCCGAACACCCCGAGCTCTACGACCAGCTCAAGGATTACTATGGTCTTGATCCCGCTTCGTGGTGAACCAGGCCCCCGGTGGAATCGCTTTTCAAATCGACACCTTGCGCTTTCATTCCTCCCATGATTCCCTCGCGGCCCCAGATCATCCTCGTCACCGGTGCCTCCAGCGGTATCGGCAAAGCGACGGTGCAGGCACTCCTCGCTCAGGGATACCGGGTTCACGCCGGGGCGAGGAGAGTCGAAAAAATGGAGTCCCTCAAGACTGCCGGAGCGGTCGTTCACTCGCTTGATGTCACCGACGAAATCTCGATTAAAACGCTCGTCGACACCATCCATAAAGATGAAGGACGACTCGACGTGCTCGTGAACAATGCCGGATTCGGTGTCTATGGATCGATTGAAGATGTCTCCGTCGAGGAAGCCCGCCACCAGTTCGAAGTGAATCTTTTCGGTCTCGCCTGCCTCACCCGGTTGGCACTGCCTCCGATGCGTGAAAGAGGTGCGGGCCTGATTATTAACATTTCCTCCATGGGAGGGAAAGTCTACACGCCGCTCGGAGCCTGGTATCACGCCTCCAAACACGCCCTCGAAGGATGGTCCGACTGTCTTCGACTCGAAATCGCGCCATTCGGAATCCGTGTCGTTATCATCGAACCGGGAGCGATCGCGACGGAATTCGGCGAACTCGCCATCGCGCCGCTCCTCGAGCGATCCGGTGAAGGGCCCTATGCCGGAATGGCGCAAAACATGGCCGCCGCAACCAGACGGACGTTTACGGGCGGGAAAGCCTCCCCTCCTTCGCTCATTGCCGACCTCATCGTCAAAGTAATCACCTCGCCGCGCCCGAAAACCCGCTACGTCGCCGGGTACCTTTCGAGACCGGTGATGTTCGCCCGCCGTGTTCTCGGAGACCGGGGTTTTGACTGGATGATTCGGCGCTTCCTGTAATCCCCCCCTTTTTACGGAGCCAGCGCCGCACGACTTTCATCCGATAGGCTCGCAATCGGATAGCGATAGACCGTTCCGTTGCTCATACGCAAAAGAGCGACCTCGCCCTCCACCCCGATGAGAGTCGCGGTGATGGACTTCCCCTCGCGGTTCTTCCATTCGCGCGGCTTTGGTGTCGCAACGACAGGCTTCATCGTTCCCGTTCCCGCCCCTGCCGGCATCTCACTTTTCGCCCCGCGCTCGCCTTTGATGGGAGCGCCTTCGGTAATCCATTCCTGCACCAACGTGACCTCCGCTTCCGTAAGTCGCTCCCCTTTTCCTTTCGGCGGCATCGCATCTTCGTGACCTTCGGGACGGTAAAGAGTGATGAAGAGGTAACTCGCATCCCAATCCCCCGGAACAACGAGACTGTTTTTCTCAAAGCGGGCGAACAAATGATCCGGATCATCGAGAATCAAGCCGCCCTTAGTCGTGCCCGAGGCACGGCTGTGACAATCGCCACACTTCTTTTCAAAGATCGGCATGATATCCCGCTCGTAGTCGAGAGCCAACGATCCGTCGACGGCGATAAGAAGGAGAAGAGACAGAATGACCGGTTTCACGGGAAAGCGTTAGTCGATTCAAGAGCTTCTGTCACGCCGGGTTTTGCGATGCGATCGTTCGCCGTCATAACTTCTCCCCCGGGCATCGGACTGCCTTCAATCAACTAGAATCGAACCTTCACACCACCTGTTACATAGGCGGAGTTGTCGAGATCCTGCTGAAATTGATACGGCGCTCCCGTAATCTCGATCTCCTGAGCGAGTTGTATCCCTGCATCGATATAAGCCCACCAGGGGCCGGTGAGGCGACGGTCCACGCCGACCCCGACCCGGATACTCTTGTAATTCAGATCGACATCGTTCAAACCGCCCGCCGGGTCCGCGATATTCCATCCCGCACCGCTAAGCAGACCGCGGGCAGTGAAGAGCAGATCCTCGCTCGGCGCGTAGGCCAATTCCACTCTGGGGAAGGTCAGCGCAAGTGACCAATGGCCATTCGGCTCGAAGATAAAACCCAGAGCAGGGAGAAGTCTCTCCTCACCGAGATCCCGGGAATAATAACCACCAAAAGCCACCCGGGTTGTGTCGGTCCACTGATAAGAGAGTAGTGCTAACGAAGTCAAAATAAAATCGTCCGAATTTACCGTCCCTAAATCCGAATACCATCCCGGCTGAAGACGCACCCACATTTTCCAGCGACGATCAAAATCCTTCCATAAATTCATCGGAAGATCGACCCGATCGAGGTCAAACGATTTAGAACCGAGGGGTCCCGGCGCACCCGAAAAATCAAATTGATTCCATCGATACTGAACCCCGGCCGTAAAGCGGTATCCCTCCCGCGCTAACACCGGGACGTTGGCCTCGAATCCCGCTTCCCTCTGAGAAAATCCGCCGGCCGCATCGGAAAAATCGGCATCCCCGCTCCATGAAAAATAGCTCGTCGCCACCGCGTAATTCGGAATGAAAGACTCTTCAGCGCCGTCACGGTCGCCTTCCCCTTCCCCAGCAAAGGCAAACGGGGCTGAAAGCAGGGAACTGAGAAGTAAAAAGCGGAGGCAACCTATCATCGCTACAGCGATACGCTGGAAGCCTGCCAAACGGAGGCGCAGTTCCGGATCCTTTTC
>JAGNMT010000294.1 GCA_017991025.1 Verrucomicrobiales bacterium | reverse complement strand
CCTTTCAGTTTGCGCAATGCACTGCGAACTATCGGGCCGGGGGCGATTCTGCTGGTGGGGGCGATCGGCATGGGCGAGTGGATCGCGGGACCGTTGTTTGTCGTACAGCACGGGCGCAGTGTGCTTTGGATCGCCACACTGGCGTTTGTGCTGCAATCGTTGCTCAATCTCGAAGCGGTGCGCTACACTCTCTACACGGGGGAACCGGTGCTCACGGGGTTCATGCGGATGCGACCGGGATCGCGAGTCTGGGGCGTGTTTTATGCGCTGGCAGGTTTCTCACAGTTGGGGATGCCCGCCGCCGCAGCGGGATGCGCGGGCGTGGCGTTTGCAATCGGTCAGGGTCGCGCGCCGGCGGATGGCGACGCATCGATCGTGGCATGGATCACCGTGGCGCTGGTAGTTCTCGCGGCGGTCGTGCTCGCCTCCGGGAAAAAGGTTGAGCGGCTGCTGGAGAGGCTTTCGTGGATGATGATTCTGTTCATCTTCGGCTTCCTGCTCTGGGTGAACTTCACCTTCGTACCGCTGAATGACTGGGGAAGCACCCTCACGGGGTTTTTCTCATTCGGCGTGATTCCCGCGAAGGTCGATTTTGTCATGCTGGCGGTCTTTGCCGCGCTCGCCGGGTCCGGCGGTATCGGGAATCTCGCCATCTCGAACTGGTTCCGCGACAAGGGCTTCGGCATGGCCGCCAGAACGGGCAACATGGGTGGCGTGTGGAGCACGGAGCAGACGCTGGCTCCGGTAGGCCGCGTGTTTCCGATCAACGCGGAAAACCTTCGCCGCTGGCGGGATTGGTGGCGCTACGCGATGATTGATCAATCCGGTCTTTGGATGCTCGGCTGCATCGTGGGCATGTTTCTGATGGTGAATCTGGCCTCGTCGCTCTTTCAACCGGGCATGCAGATTTCCGGTGTCGCAGCGGGGGTCTTTCAAGCGGCGGAGATGCGAAAACTGTGGGAAGGCTTCTGGCTCCTCGCGTTGATGAACGGCTTCTGGATTTTGTTCTCGACCACCCTGACCAATATCGATGTCCTTGCCCGTGTTATCGCCGATATGGCCTGGGCAGGCGGCGCGGTGCCGGAGAAAGTGCCGGTGGGGAGGCTCTATGGTATGCTGCTGCTCGGCTTCACTGTCATCGCCTGTTTCGGAGCGTTTCTAGGAGATGCGAAACTTCTCCTCACGATTCTCGGTGCCACTGCCGCGCCCGTCAACGCCTTCTCCGCGTTGCAAATTCTGCGCCTCAACACCACCCTGCTGCCCGTCGAACTGCGACCGCCCCTCTGGCGCCGGATAGCGCTCGTTTTGACCGCCCTGTTTTACGGAGCGATTTCCTTCGCCATGTTCCACCAGATTTTCTCCCGCTAATCCACACCATGTCACGCATCACCGCCATCGAAACCGCCATTCCGTCCGGCATCATGCCGAACCTGCTGCTCGTCCGCATTCATACAGAGGACGGGTTTATCGGCTGCGGGGAGACCTACTACACCCCGCATGCCATCGCGGCCCTGATTCATGACTGGATGGCGGAACGGCTCCTCGGAGCCGATGCTCTGGCCATCGAATCGCACTGGCGTTTTCTCTACGAACGTTGCACGCCTTTCGGGCATCCCGGTGCCGAGCTGCGGGCTTTGTCGGCCATCGATCTCGCACTGTGGGACATTCTCGGTCAAGCCTGCAGCCAGCCGGTGTATCGGCTGCTCGGCGGGCCGGTGCGGGAGGCGATACCGGTCTACAACACAAGCGGAGGGCCGGGTTATGGAGCGATCGAGGGGGCACCGGATCTGCATCGTCATCCCGGCTGGCCGGGCTACGGCGACATTGGCAGCAAAGGGCCGCTCCAGGACAACTGGGCCTCACATTTCGCGGCGGGTGATCTCGCGGAGGAATTGCTCGCCGAAGGCATCACCGCGATGAAGCTCTGGCCGTTTGATCGCGCCGCGCATCGCAGCGGTGGCCTGCACATTTCGTGGTCGGACGTTGAGGAGGGCATGCAGCCGCTGCGCGAGATTCGCGATCGGGTCGGCATGAAAATGGACATCGCCATCGAGGGGCACGCGTTTTTCCAACTACCTGCGGCACAGCGGATCGCGGAAGCGCTGCGCGAGATCCAACCGCTCTGGCTCGAAGATCTGCTGCGGGTCGATTGTGTCGCCACCCTGGCCGATTTCCGCCGGAGAAGCGGTCTGCCCATCGCCGCGAGTGAGATGCTGCTCGGACGCAAGGAATACCTCGCGGTCCTTCAGGCGCAAGCCTGCGACTACTGCATGGTCGATCCCACCTGGAGCGGCGGCATCAGCGAAACGCGCCGTATCATCGACCTGGCACAGACCTTCAATATTCCTGCGACGATTCACGACTGCACCGGCCCGCTCACCCTCTTCAGTGGCCTGCACCTCGCCGCGTCATCGGCCAATGTCGTCTTTCAGGAGACCGTGCGCGCCCACATCCGCTCGTTCTATGACCGGCTCGTCGATACGCTGCCGGTGATCACGAACGGCCAGGCGCAGTTGCCAACGGGAACGGGGCTCGGAACAAAGTTGAAGGACGAACTGTTCCGCGAAGGCGTGAACGGGTGGAGAAAGAGTGTGGTGAAATAACGAAGGGCCATCTGCCACCGAGATACAGGAACTGCCGACGCCGGTAAAACCTCGCCGCCACTTTATTCTAAAACCCTGTTTCAAGTTTAAGGTTCAAAGTTTCACGTTGTGAAAGCCAACGAGTTGTGAGCAGCATCCTTTACCTTTTGAGTGTGCTGGCATTGTCCCGTAACGCCCTGATTCAGAGAACTTAGAACTTTAAACCTGAAACTTGAAACCTGGATTCAGGTTTATCCCCGGCATCCACCGATAGGAGCGCGGACTTCGGCGGAATCAGGGCTTCTCTTCGATGCGGTAGAGGTGCGTCTTCGTCCGCACGAACAGTGCATTCCCGGACACCGCCGGGGAGGCCATGGTGCCGGCGTCGAGGTGATTCTCGGCGAGAATTTTGAATTCCCTGCCCGCCTCAATCACGGTGGATTTGCCGTCCTCGTCGAAGAACCAGATCTTACCGTCGGCGTGAACGGGCGAGGACGAGTAGTTGCCGCCCACCCGGTCCCGCCAGATCTCGGTGCCGGTCTTGGCCTCCAAACAGGCCGCCACCCCGCCGTCGTCGATCATAAACAGCAGGTCGCCGAGCACCAATACCGAAGGCCGCTTCGGCACCACGCGGGTATACTTCCATGCGATGTGGCTATCGGTCACGATGCCGCTGCCGCCCGGTTTCACCGCGTAGAGTTCGCCGCCCGATCCCATCGGCGCAAAGATCAGCCCATGGCCCAGTGCCGGAGTGCAGCCGGCGGAGTGCATTTTCTTCGCCTCCACTTTCCACAGCTCCTTGCCCGTCTCCGGTTCATAACCAAAGAGCGCCTTCGAACCCAGCGAAATCAGCTCGATACGTCCGTTCCCGGTATCCAGAACCCGGGGCGTCGAATAGGCCTTACGCCAGTCGCCTTCGGCCTCCGGCTTGCCTGTCGCCGCGTCTATGTCGGCAAAGTCCGTGCTGCGGTCGGTTTTCCAGACCGTCTTACCGGTTATTTTGTCGAAAGCCATCACGTATTGAAAATCGCTGCCGTCGTAGTGTAGAATCAGCAGATTGCCGTAAAGAAACGGCGACGAGCCCGCGCCACGGAAATGATTGCATACCTGGTCGGTGCGCTCCCACAGCACCTCGCCCGTACCGGAATCCAGACAGCCGACCCACGGGGAGCCGAAAGTGACATAGACACGCCCCTCCTCGATCACCGGCGATGGCGAACCGTAGGAATTAAATTTATGGCAAAACTGAGGCTCCGCCACGCGGCGCACCACTTTGTCGTGCAGGATCCTGCCGGTATTCTTGTCCACGGCGACCACCGATAAAGTCGTCCCGGCCTCATCAGCGTTGGTCAGCCAGATTTTATCGCCCCAGATCACGGGCGACGACCAGGCCTTGCCGGCTACCTCTGTCTTCCACACCACATTTTCGGTCTCGGAAAACTTCACCGGCAGCTTCGTGCCCTCGCCCGTCAGTCCCTGCTCACTCGGGCCGCGAAAGGAAGGCCAGTTTTCATCAGCCAGGGCAGCGCCGAGGGATGAAGCTATTCCGATGGAAATCAGGGAAAGGAGACGGGAATTCATAGAGACGATAGTGGAAGCCGTCCCGCGCCGCAAACAAGCGAAAATATGCGCCAGACGGTCCCCCGATCACGTCTATGGAAGAATTCCCGTAGACCAATTTCGCCGGGATCTGCCCCCCGATTTCGGCCTTTGGTGTCTTTAGTTTTGAGGCAACGCCACCACGGAATCCTTCGCGGAATTGTTTCCTTCAGATTGCGAAAGAAGATTCCCTGCTTGATCGGGCGATAAGGCGGTGAAGAATATCCTCTGCAATCACTCCCGTAGTTTATCGATTGTATGAGTTTGTCTTCCGCGCCGCCACTGTCCACTTCACAGGTTCTCATCCTGGATGATTTCGAATGCATCAGAAAGCTCCTCGCTCGTTTTTTGAATCACTACGGAATCGCCACCCTCGCAACGGGAAGCGAAGCGGAAGCGTTCAAGCTGCTCCAACGGCCCGAAGTGAAAGTGCTGATCCAGGATTTCACGAGGGAGGGAGGGACCCGCGGCGGGTTTCGATTCTTGCAGTGGATGCGGAGCGGAGAGGCCACCCGGCACATTCCGGTGGTGATTGTCTCGGGGACTTCGGTGGGCAAGATCAAGCGGGCGTTTGCGGAATCCCGGCTCTCCATGGATGAGGAGCTTCTCGGTTTCTGGCCTAAGCCATTGGATTGCTGCGTCATTGCGGAAATCATTAAGACGATTCGGGAGCACGTTGATTTGGATTGAGGAAAGGAGTTTGCGTGGACACAAATGACAAAAAGGAGGGGATTTGGGCCGAATCCCTGTTTTCCGCAGCCGGGCGGGACAGGTCCGACAGGCTTCCAGGGTTTGCCACCCGTCCTGGCGCTGCCTTGCAATGCCGACAATGATTGAACGTTTTCGGTAAGATCGCATTCTGTAGTCGTATTCATCGTCGTCAGGTTGGGACACGTTCCCCGCCTGACAAGCCCATGCCATCCGTCAATCCATGAAGTCCATCCTTTGCCTCACGCTCCTCCTCGCCGCAGTCCCGGCTTCAGGCGAAGCCGGCGGGATCACACGCGGCCCCTACCTTCAATTGGCTGCGCCCGACCGGATCACGATCGTCTGGCGCACCGACGGCCCCCTGAAAGAGGCTGAGGTTCGTTTCCATCCCGAAGCTGGCGATCCGGCAGCCGCTCTCGTTTCTTCGGGCGATGCCATCCGCATCCGCACCGGAAAGAGTCCGTCATCCCCCTTGAAGGACGCCTCGAAGGACACTGTGCAGTATGAGGCAACCCTCTCCGGTCT
>JAGNMT010000293.1 GCA_017991025.1 Verrucomicrobiales bacterium | reverse complement strand
CCTGAATCTCTTGCGTGAACTCGAACTCGATCCCGTTCTTAATGCGATCATTACTTACCCGCGCGACGAAGACGGCCCCGTTGCCACCGACGTTTACTCCTTTCACGTGGACAGCGCTCCGATCGAGGCGGACACGTGGCTCTGCACCTACCATGGAGCGCCGAGTGAAGGCCTGCGCAACGATCAGGCCCGCCGCCGGGTCGACGTTCCCGAAATTCGGGCCGAACTTCTGAAAACATTCGGCGGGGAGGATGACGAGAGCTTCCTCGACTACTTGAACGAAAATTGCTACGACCTGCACTATGCTCCCCTGCCCCTCGCCCAGCCATTCTCCTTTGGCATTGGTAACCTCTGGCGCATCGCGGTAGACTATCCGGGAAGCCCCGTTCCACCGTGTATACACCGTGCTCCGGCGACCCTGCCGAACGAGGCACCGCGTTTGTTGTTGATCAGTTGAATCACATTCTGAAACTGGAAGATTTCATCGCCAAACACCTCCGAATCGGACGCCGCGAGGCCCGAGCCCGCATCATTGCCGGAGAAATTTCGATGGCCGGAATCCCCGAGTCCGATCACCGGCGGCAGGTGACCCGATTCGACGAGGTCTCCGTCACCAACGGAACTCTCCAGCGTGCCATGCCCCGCCTCTACCTGCTGCTGAACAAGCCCGCCGGCATCCTCAGTGCCACGACCGATTCGCAACATCCTACCGTACTCGATCTCATCGAGCACCCTGACAAAGCCACTTTGCATCTCGCCGGACGTCTTGATCGCAGTTCCACCGGGCTCATTCTCCTCACCAACGACGGCACCTGGTCCGGGTCACTCACCCTCCCCGGTCAAAAGGTGGAAAAGGTCTATCTCGTCGAAACGGATCGCCCGATCCCGCCTGAAGCCGTGACCCGTTTTGCCGAAGGATTCCATTTCCCGACCGAAGGCATCACGACCCTACCGGCGGTGCTTGAGATCCTCGCCCCGACCCGCGCCCGGGTCACCCTCCATGAAGGCCGCTATCACCAGATCAAACGCATGTTCCACCGCCTCGACGGAATACGGCTGAAGTCGTTGCATCGCGAACGCATCGGAGCCATCCGTCTCCCCGATGACCTTGCCGCCGGGCAATGGCGGCCGCTGAGCGAAGCGGAGATTGATCAGTCCCAAAGGCGCGCATAGAAGTGATTGACGACTCCACGATCTGTCTTAACCGTATCATCAGTCCGCCATCCATGAAAAACCTCACTTTTCTTTGTTCCATCCTTCTCATCATCACTGGTCTCGTTGGTTATTTCGCCTGGGAGGCGATCGGGGCCTCGAAGCAGTCGATCACGGCTTTGATTCCTGCCTTTGTTGGAGCCCTGATGCTCATCGGAGGTCTTATTGCGCTAAAGAATAACATGTTGGGCATGCACATCGCCGTCACCTTTTCTCTGCTCGGCACCCTCGCCGGACTGGGCCGCCTCATTCCGGGCCTCGTCAAAGGCACGGTCAATTTTGCCGACGCTGCGCCTAAATTGATTCTAGTGATGACGGTCATCTGCCTGTTCTTTACCGTGATGGCAGTGCGCTCCTTCATCGCTGCACGGCGTGCCAGGGGCTGAAGCGCAGCGGCTTGAAGCGGCTACGCTCGGCACGACTCCGGACGATACAAAGGGGGAGTTCTGAGAAGTCTCCTATCGGCAAGCTCGTCGAGCGAAGAAAAAGTCACGGCTTTTTCTCTTTTCCATTTTCTTTCAAAATACTCGATTTTTTACTTGATACTGAGACTTCTTATCATTAACGGTGCGCTCAACATGAACGATACCACTTCAACTCGTTACCGGTTGCTCGGTTTTTCCCGCCGAATTACCCTGATGACTCTTCTCGCCACTTCCCTGAGTCTCGCCGAGGCACAAAACACGGAAACGAACTCCGGTCCAGTCATCGACGACACCACCAGTGAACTTGATGCGACGATCGTGGAATCGGCCCCCGTCAGGACTCCCGAGCCAACTCAGACTGTTCGCCGTGCTACGGTCTCGCGCCCGGTTGAGATCGAAGTCTATGACTCCATTGAGCCGGAAGTGATCGCCGGCGGTGCCGAGGAAACCTTCGCCCTTCCCGGATCCGGCTATTTCATCACGAACCAGGATATCCGGGATCAGAACTACACGAACGTCAACCGGGTCTTCGCGAAGGTACCCGGTGTGTATACGAGGGAAGAGGATGGATCCGGCCTGTTCCCCAACATTTCCATTCGCGGGGTGGATGGCACCCGCAATGAAAAAATCACCGTAATGGAAGACGGCATTCTCCAGGCTCCCGCACCATACGCTTCGCCATCGGCCTACTACTCACCGAACATTGCCCGCATGGCCGGGGTTGAGATCCTCAAGGGCTCAAGCCAGATCGCCTATGGACCGAATACCACCGGAGGTGTCATCAATTACCTCTCCACTCCCATCCCCGAGCAGGAACAATTTTACCTGCGCTCCACCTACGGAAGCAACGCCACTGCACAGATGCATTCGCACTACGGCGACACCATCGAAACCGAGGCCGGCAAATTCGGCTACCTCGGGGAGCTCTATTACAAACGTTCCGACGGCTTCCGTACCATCGAACCGGGGCTCAGCATTCCGGGATCGGACAAAACCGGTTATCAGGTAATCGAGCCGATGATTAAACTTTCATGGGAGCCAAACAGTGCGCTTGAACAAAAATTCGAATTCAAATACGGCTTCTCTGACATTGATGCCGATGAAAGTTACCTCGGCCTCACCGATGCGGACTTCCGTATTGATCCTTTCCGTCGATACGCCGGATCCTTCCTCGACAACATCACCACCGAGCAGCACCGTACTTATTTGAAATATAGCATCGCCCTGACCGATGACCTCGACGTCAGGATCGCAGGTTACTACAACCAGTTCGAACGGGACTGGTTCAAGATCCGTAATGTGAACGGTGCCGACCTTCATACCACACTCGGGCCGACAGGAACCGCAGCCAACCTTCGCACGCTCAAAGGACTTGCTCCCGGAAACCTCGGCTATCGCCACAATGACCGTTCCTACGAGTCGTATGGTGTTCAATTTTCCGGCGACTACCGGCTCGAAACGGGCGGAATCGATCACACCTTCAACTTCGGAGTCCGGGAACACAAAGACTACATTCGCACCTTTCAGGAGAACACCGATGTGGTTCTGACCGGAGCCAACGCGGTCCCGACCATCATCAACCGGGGTCCGGGCACAGGCGGAAATGCCTACGAAGAATCCAATGCCACCGCTCTTTGGCTCAAAGATGATATCGAAATCGGAAATCTCACCGTGTCTCCCGGTGTTCGTCACGAGCGTGTGGGCGTTCACTTCACCGACTTCGCTAACAATGCCGCAAACCGGGTCACTCGCGTGGGCAACGGTGAGCTGGACTGGTGGGTGGCGGGACTCGGGCTCAACTATGAGCTCGACGACTCGAACGCTGTCTTCGGTGGCGTTCACGAGGGAGTCGCCATTCCCGGGCCGAGGAATACGTTAGCCTCGAACGTACAACCAGAGGAAAGCACCAACTATGAACTCGGTTTCCGCCATCGCAGCGACAACTTCAATGCCGAGATCGCCGGTTTTTCGAGCAATTTTGAACAAATCATCAGCACTGCGGCCGGATTGGGATTGACGGGATTACCCGCCACCAACGCGGGCACTGCTAACGTGCACGGTGTCGAGGCGCTGGTTAGCTACGATCCCTTTCAGGATCGCGCCCTGCGGATGCCGCTTTTCCTCAGCACCACCTGGACCGATGCCACCCTCGACGAGGCTCTTCGTGCTGGCGGCGGTGAAAACATCTACGGAGACGGAGCCGGAGGACCGGGAATCGCCGGAGCCGATATTCCCTACATTCCCGAGTGGAAAGTCTCCGCCGGGATCAGCTTGGAAACCGACACCTGGGGCATTGACCTTGCTGCGACGTATGTCAGCGATACCTTCGGTACAGCCCTTAACTCCCCGGTACCCGTGAACTCGTCCCGTCAGGGTGAGATCGACGGAGGCCTGATCGTGGATCTCGGCGCCTACTATCAAATCAATGACCGCACGAAGCTGCTCGCCGGCGTTCACAACCTCTTCGAGGAAGTCATGATAACGAGTCGCGTTCCTGAAGGGGCCCGTGGCAATGCACCGCGCGAGTTCTACCTTGGGTTTGAGATTCTCTGGGAGCCCCGCTCAACCCCAACTGGTGGAAAATCCGTCGCCTCCAAATAAGCGTCTGCCCCCTGACTTAATTGCACCACGATCACCGTATCTCCGCATTCCCGCGATTGGCTTGACATTCATCCGGCTCGAACCTAGATGATCTCCGGTTGACCCAAACTGAGAATACCCCTCCTTTAACCCCATGTTTCCCCACCGTTATCTGCGACCTCTCTGGCTCTTTCTCGCTGTCATGGTGACTCACGAAGTCGTGGCTCAGGATTCAGCGCTCCCCGGGGCGGTCGAGGTGCAGAGCAAGCTGGAGCAATGGGTCAAAACCAGGCAACTCATCAGCGAAGAAGCTTCTGACTGGGCCACTGAAAAAGCGACACTGGCACAACTCAACGAGGTGCGAAGACGCGAGTCCGAACAGCTCGATGAATTTGTAAAAGCCGCCGGTCAGCGAGTCAATGAGATCGCCGGGAAACGGGCCGCGTTTGTGAAAGAGGAAT
Source organism: Verrucomicrobiales bacterium (assembly GCA_017991025.1). Lineage (GTDB taxonomy): Bacteria > Verrucomicrobiota > Verrucomicrobiia > Verrucomicrobiales > DEV007 > Arctic95D-9. The sequence goes on along the minus strand of JAGNMT010000293.1, from coordinate 742 downwards.
CAGACCTCAAAGCCTGGCGCTCCGAACTCGAAAAGCGTCTCACCGAACTCGCCTCACAACTCGCTCCACTTCTTCCCCGATTCCCTCCGCCGCTCCGCGAAAAGATCGAGGAATCCCTCCTCCGCATCGAGTCGCCTGATCCCGACGCTCCACTCCAGAACCGGACCCGTGATGTCCTTCTTGTCCTCCAGTCTTATCTCGATTTTCAAAACACGTTCACCGTCTATTCGGATGTCAGAGAAATAGAGGGAGCTCGCCGCGAGATCGACATCCTCTATCTGGGTATGACGCAAGCCTGGTATGTCGATGCCGAGGGAAAACACAGCGGATACGGCTACCCCACTGATACCGGCTGGCAGTGGGCCGAAGATGCCACCATCGCCGCGAGGGTGCGCGCCGCGATCGAGATCCAGACGAAGCGGGCCACAGCCGCTTTTGTCGAGCTTCCGATTTCCAAAGCGAATCCCAACGCTCAGCCCGAGGAGAAAAAATGAACCGCTTTATTCTCTTCCTCACTCTGTCCACCTCCGCCGTTCTCCCTGCTCTTTCGCAGGAGCCCCCTGCGGACAAAGGGAGCGCCTACCGTGATGCCGCATCTTCGATTGACGAGGATCTGCGCAAGGCTCTCGACGAACTCGCTCAAGTGCGTGCCACCATCGCCACCGAGAAGCCAGCCATCGCGGCCGAGGCCAATCGCATCGCTGCCGATCTGCGTGAAAAGCGCCGCCAGTCCGAACTAGCC
>JAGNMT010000292.1 GCA_017991025.1 Verrucomicrobiales bacterium | reverse complement strand
GATATCGACTCCCGCCTTCTTCAGTTCCTCGCGGTAGGCGGCACCTTCGTCGTCGGAGCCAAGCACTCCGAAGAGCACTACCCGGCAGCCCTGTCGGATAGCGGAGATGGCCTGATTTGCTCCTTTTCCCCCGCGGAAAAGGTCGAATCGGTCAGCATGGATCGTTTCGCCGGGTTTAGGAAGCGAGTCGACTCTGGCAAAGTAGTCGATGTTGAGCGACCCGATCACGGCGATCTGCTTCACGTCATTCATAGAAAAGAGCGGGCAAGATTATCAGATCATTGTGGCCTGGGAAGCGATTGTTTGCGTCCTTCTTCATCGACGCGAACGAGGGTCACTTCTGTTGAGAAGATCTCATCGTCGTCTCGGCATGCCGAGATTGAGTAGGTGACGGAGGTGTTTCCGGTTTTTGTTTTGATCGCCTTGAACCTTAGAATGACGCCCTCCCTGACGCTCTTGTGAAAAGCGACCTCATTCATCGCCACGGTAACGAGCTGGCAGCCGGGGTAATCGAGGCTCGCGGCCATCCAGGCCATTTCATCCACCCAAGCCAGCAGATAACCTCCAAAGAGAAACCCATACTGGTTCATGTGTTCGGGCAGAACGAGTCGATGATTCTCCATGTCCGAACCATGCCAGAGCGGGGCTGATTTCGCTAGGGTTTTTCGAGAGTGTCCCTGAAGACGCCGGGTTCCAGACGGATTGATTGTTTTGGGTTTCCCGAATGTCTTTTGCATTTATAGTAAGGCGGGTTCGTCGAATGCTCCACAGGCGTCCATCTCTTTTCCCCCATGACAAAAAGTACCATTCTCTCGTTTATCGCGCTAACCCTCAGCTTTGCTTCGACGGGTATTTCCCAGGAAGAGACCGGCGAGACACCGCCAACATCGGCCCCGCCCTCTTTTTCAGGAAAGACGATCGAACAGATGACGGCTGACGAAGTTTTGCGGCTCGTGCGCTTCAGTTATACGCTCTACAACCGCGACTTTGCCGGGGCGCTTCGGATGGGGGTTACCAAGAAGGTGGACTTTCTCCTCTCGCTCAAGCCGGAGTCGATTCGATTTGTCTTTGATGATCCTGCCCAGATCATCTATGTTGACACCAAGAATCAGAAGTTTTCCCTGTTTGAAGGCGTTGGAGGCAAGGAAATGAGCCCCGTCAACGCTTCAAAATACGGCGAAGCGATCCGTGGCACCGATGTGACTTATGATGATCTCTCAATGCGGTTTCTCTATTGGCCTGATGCCAAGCTAGTGAAGCAGGAACGAGTTAAGGGCCGCGAGTGCATCCTGGTACGGGTCAGGAATCCTGATGGTGCCGGAGCCTATTCCACCGTCGATATTTGGATCGATAAGGAAAGTGGCGGTATGATCAAGATGATGGGTTATGATCGCGGCGGTCGTCCGATTCGTCGTTTTGAAGTATTAAGCGGGAAGAAGTTCGGCGATGTCTGGATGGTTGACGAGATGCGCATCGAAACGATCAACCCGGGTAGTGGACAGATCGAGTCCAGCACCCGGATGCAGATTAAGTCTGCGGTGAATTGAGCCCCTGACTGATCTGTTCTTGGCCGGTTATGAAGCGTGATTGGCCGACACTTCGTAGGCGTGGCCGGCGCGGATGAGGTCGGCTTCACCCATCGGCTTTCCGAGCAGTTGCAGACCCACGGGGAGATTTTTTCCGTCGACGTGGACCGTTCCACAGGGGACCGAGATACCGCAGATCCCGGCCAAATTGGCGGAAATCGTGTAGATATCGGCCAGATACATCGAGAGCGGATCGCTGTTGTGCTCACCGAGCTTGAAAGCCGGGGTAGGGGAGACGGGCGAAGCAATTAAATCAACTTTGGTAAAGGCCGCCTCAAAGTCGTTGCGAATCAGGGTGCGGACTTTCTGGGCGCGAAGGTAGTAGGCATCGTAGTAGCCCGAACTGAGAACGTAAGTCCCGAGAATAATGCGCCGTTTCACCTCGTCGCCGAAGCCCTCGGCACGGGATTTTTTGTAGAGTTCGATGAGATCATCCGCGTCGGCGCGGTGACCATACCGGACCCCGTCGAAACGGGCGAGATTGGCAGAGGCTTCGGCCGTGGCGATGATGTAATAGGTCGCTACTGCATGCCCGGTATTCGGGAGCGAGACCGGGATAATCTCGGCACCGAGCGATTCCAAGGTGCGCACGGCGGCTTCGACCCGTTCCTTGACTTCCGGGTCGAGTCCCTCGGCAAAGTACTCGTCAGGCAGTCCGATTCGCAGGCCCTTAACATCCTGTCCGACTGCTGCGGTAAAGCGGGGAACGGCGTCAGGAAGGCAAGTGGAATCCCGATCACAGGGACCGGCAATGACCTCGAGGAGCGCCGCTGCATCAGCGACCGTTTTGGTCATTGGGCCGCACTGGTCCAACGAAGAGGCAAACGCGACGAGACCATATCGCGAGACTCGACCGTAGGTGGGTTTTAACCCGACGACGCCGCAAAGTGAAGCCGGTTGGCGGATGGAGCCTCCGGTGTCGGTGCCGAGGGCGGCAATGGCGGTGTTCGAAGCGAGCACGGCGGCTGATCCGCCTGAAGAACCACCTGGAATCCTGGTCGGATCGTGAGGGTTGCGGCAGGGTTTGATTCCTGAGTTTTCATTGGAAGATCCCATCGCGAACTCGTCCATATTGGTCCGTCCAAAAGGGATCGCCCCGGCCTCCCGCAGCTTCCGTATCACTGTGGCGTCGTAGGGCGAGAGGTATTTGCCGTAGAGAATCTTCGACGCGCACGAGCAGGGATGCCCTTCGACGTTGATCAGGTCTTTGATCGCAATGGGAACGCCGCCGAGCGGGAGGCTAAGGTCGACTCCTGCCGCGTCCGAAAGGGCGCGGTCCAAATCGTAGGAAAGATAGCCGCCGATCGCGGGATCTTTTCGGTCGATCTCTCCGGCGAGTTCAGTGAGGGCTTCCGCAGGAGAAATGGATTCTGCGAGGTAGGCTTCGCGCAGCTGGGAAATGGTCAATTCAGCGACATTCACGGGTCAAAGTTTGGGTAAGGGAAATATTGGCGCAGATTCTCGAGTCCGCTGGAGGTTTACTCCACGACTTTTGGCATGCGGAACTGATCGTGTGCTTTTGCTGGAGCATTGTGGAGAGCCGCTTCCTGACTCAGGCTCTCCCTGGCGACATCTTCCCGGACGACATCAAAGACCGCTCCGGCATGCGCCGTGGGCTCAATTCCCTCGACATCGATAGCATTGAGTTGTTCTACGTAATGGAGAATCTGGTCCACTTGTGCCTGATATCGCACTGCCTCCTCATCAGAGAGCGCAATACGGGCAAGATGGGCGACGTCACGAATTTTCATCAGAAGCGGGTGAGGGGATATCGTCTCAGATAACCTGACCGGCGTCCTTCCATTTTTCGTGAAAGGCGCGGTAGACTTTCGGAGAGATTTCGGAAGGCTTGATTTCGCTGCGCCCGCCCCAGAAAACGTTTGTGTATTCGAGCGGGATCCCTACGTCAGCAAGGTGCGCGTCGATTGCGGCCTTGTGCTCGAGAACCCGTTCTTTTTCGGTTCCGTGGACGACACCCATGATGTTGACCCCGCCGAAGCGTGGCCCTCCCTCCCTCCAATAGCAGTGGGTCATTATGAGGTGACGGCCCACTTCCGATCCCGCACGGGGTTGCATGCCCTCGGGGACCTTCCAGTGAAACAAGGCGTTAAAACGGGTCACACGCTGCCCGGTGTCGCTCGGTTTAACATGCTCAAGAAAAGTGGAAAATCGGCCTATAACTTTCTTGCGATCAAGCTCTTCTGCAATCTCGAAATAGCGATCAAGGTCAAATCCAATGGCCGCAGCGCGGGGAGCCCACGGGTTTTCACAAATCTCGTCCAGGCTTAACTCTTCTTTCATGGAAAGCAGGACCTCCCATTCCTCCTGATTGAGTTCAACCGTAGTGGTTGTCGTCATCTCCGCAGGCGCATCGGAACGGGCTCCGGGTTCCATGGACTTTCTTCGAACGTGCCCGACGCCGAGTGCGAAAATGCCGTTAGCGGGCATCAGGATAAACTCGTGGGCTCCGGTGAGCCGCCGGAGGAGTTCGGCGTGTTCTTCGAGAGACTCTCCCTGAGGAACCTTCAGGGTAGTCCAGAGCTTGTAATCACTTCCCGAGATCTCACGATCCGTCGAGCGGGTCACGACGTGACCGCTGAACGGGTCTTCGCGGAACATGAAGTCAAAAGTTGCGTCGAGCTTGTCATTGTCCACTTTCCAGGCACAGAGTGCTCCGTGTGCCAATTTCGTGGCGAGGAGGGTCTGCCGAACCCTCCGGATCACCCCCGCTTCAAGCATGGCGCGTATTCTCGTGAGGACCGTTCCCAGATCGACACCTGATTTATCGGCGATGTGTTGAAAGGGGTTCCGCTGAAAGCCGTTCACCAGATCTTCCGAGACCGAGAGGATCTTGGTATTGATTGGATCGTCGTAATCAGTGGGAATGGGGGAGAGGGTTTCGAGGCTCATGAGAGCGCAATCTAGGCATGACAGAGGTATCCGGCAAGTTTGAGTTGGCCAAAGCACGGGATTCGGTCACTTTGTCGTCTATGGAGGTATATCCGATTGATTTGATGTTTCAGGGGCGGGCGGGTTCGATCGCCGCCTTTCTTATCGAAGGGGGCGACGGGACCATCCTCATTGAGACCGGACCGGAATCCACCCGTGAAACGCTCCTCTCCGCCCTGAAAGAGCGAGGGATGGCTCCGCTGGATCTTGCCGCGATCTTTGTAACTCACATTCATCTCGATCATGCCGGAGCCGCCGGGTGGTTTGCGAGAGAGGGAGTCCCCGTCTACGTTCACACGAAGGGCGCGCGGCATCTCATCGAGCCAACGCGGCTTGTCGAAAGCGCCCGGATGGTCTACGGAGAACGTTTTGATTCACTCTGGGGGGAAATGATTCCGGCTCCTGAAGCGTTGATCCATCCACTTGAGGGCGGCGCTGTCGTGGACATCGCCGGTCTTCAGATCGGCGCGATTGAGACGCCGGGTCATGCATTCCACCACCATGCCTTCTCCGTGGGGAGCGATCTCTATGCCGGTGACGCCGCCGGAGCGCGCCTCGGAGAGAATCCCTACACATCGGTGACTGCTGCACCGCCCCAGTTTCACCTCGAACACATGCTGGAGAGTATCGACAAACTCATCTCATACGGGGCGGAACGGCTCTTCCTGACCCATTTTGGTGCTGTGCCGGAGGTTTGTCAGCACCTTCTCGCCTACCGGGATGCCGTGGAAGTGAATGCCGAGTTCATTCGGCAGCGCCTTCTTGATGGGTTTGACGCGTCTTCCCTCGCGGTTGCCTACGAGGCATTTCAGTTGGAGCAGGCATTCCGGGCGGGGCTTCCGGGGGCAGTCTGGACCCACTATCAGGACATTAACGGGGCGGCCATGTGCGCCGAGGGAATGCGACTC
>JAGNMT010000291.1 GCA_017991025.1 Verrucomicrobiales bacterium | reverse complement strand
CAGGAATCATCAACACCGCAAATGAGAGCGCGGGAGGGACTCCCGCTCACCCGGATATCCTCGAGGATGCGGTCACGCACTGCCTCTGGCGACTCGTGCACGATCTCTTCGGTAAAGCTGCGTTTCGCAAAATTGAACCCGTATTTAAAAAAGCTGAGGTTCCCGTGCTTCCTGAACCAGTCGGCAAAAACAGAGGCCTGCTCCCCGAATCCCTCAAAAAGGAGATCGTCATAGCCCTCAGGCCGCAGAATGCGGGGCCGCTCTGCCTCCATGCGTCCCTCCCTGACCCTCACTCTTCCGACTGAGTCCATCGGCTCGGTCACCAGATGGAACTGGAAATTGGTCGTCCCGAACGTATCAATCAACCGATCCGGCTCATGCACCACGATGGTGTTTTCCATCGCGTAGGCAATATCGTCGAATGAAAGAGCGGCCATGAGTATTCGTGGCGGCGAAACTAAACGGAAACCCGGGGGAAATCCAATCCTTAAGCGATCAATCCGCTTTAAATAAGCCGGTGATGCGGCCTGAAAACAAAAATGCGCCTCCCCGGGAGACGCATTTTAATGAAAAGCAATGAAGGGAAAGAGAAATTTTATTTCTCTGACTTCCCTTGGATGTAGGAAATGACTTCGCCCACACTGGTAAGCTTTTCCGCATCTTCATCGGGAACGGTAATGTCGAACTCCTCCTCGAAAGCCATCACCAGTTCGACCGTGTCAAGCGAATCGGCACCGAGATCTTCGACGAACTTGGCCTCGGACTTCACTTGATCTTCGCTTACACCCAGTTGTTCAACGATGATGTTTTTTACTTTGTCTTCGATTGATGCGTCAGCCATTTGGAAAGGGGAATAGAATTGTATTGTCCGGTTTATTACCGGTGCTAAAGAAGTTTGGCAACGGTTTTTTTAACGTTCTTTTCTCAATAACACCCCAAGATTGCCTTTTTTCTGACAGAAGAGGCGTTGCCGACCCGCCCGCCCCCGCTATGTTGGCAGCGCATGTCGTTTGTCGAACCACTCAATGCCCTCGATGCCGGGGCTCCGCTTCCGCCTCTCCTCTCGCGCTTTCAGAGCCTCATCGCACCGATGAGCCCGGCCGGGCTGGAATCCCTTGCGGCGGAGTCAGTCGCGACGACTCGTCAGCATTTTGGGCGCACCATGCGCCTTTTCGCTCCGATTTATCTCTCAAACGAGTGCGTTAACAACTGCGCTTATTGCGGATTCTCTCGCGATAATCCGATTCTCCGGACTACCCTGACGGTCGATCAGGTCGTGAAAGAGGCCCGCCATCTCGCCGGCCTGGGCTTCCGACATATTCTCCTCGTCGCCGGGGAACACCCCCGATTTGTCTCGGAAGGCTACCTCGAAGCCTGTATCGCGGCATTGCGCGATTTTGTCCCGACCATTGCGATCGAGGTCGGCCCGATGGAAACACCGGAGTATGCACCACTTGTGCATGCCGGTTGCGAAGGCCTCGTCGTCTACCAGGAGACCTACAACCGCGCCGCCTACGCTGATTACCATACCGCCGGGCCGAAAAAGCACTTCGACTGGCGCCTCGAATGCCCCGAGCGGGGTTACGAGGCCGGATTCCGCCGCATTGGCATAGGTGCCCTGATGGGCCTCGCCAACTGGCGATACGACACGCTGCGGCTCGCCGCCCATCTTGAGTATCTTTATCGCCGTTGTTGGAAAGCCACTTTCACCATTAGTCTTCCCCGGCTGCGGCCGGCAGCGGGAGATTTTCTGCCGCAGCACACGATGACTGATGCCGAGTTTGTCCAGACTCTCTGCGCCTTCAGGGTCTGCTTCCCTCAGGTCGGCATTGTCCTCAGCACCCGCGAGTCAGAATCGCTCCGGAATTCCCTGTTTCCCCTCTGCGTCACCTCTGTCAGTGCCGGCAGCCACACCGAACCCGGCGGCTATACCGGGGAGGGAGCTGACGACGTCCATCTCACGGTCAAGGGAAGACGCGTCGAGACTGGAGCCGCTGCCGCCACCGCCTGCGCTACCCGTCCGGGGGAAACCACTGCCACCGGACAGTTCGACATCGCGGATGAGCGCTCTCCTGCCGCCGTCGCCGCCTACCTCCGCTCGGTCCGGCTCGAACCGGTTTGGAAAGACTGGGACGCTTCCATTCTCGCCCCCTTGACAGCATGATCGTGACTTTAAACGGCCAGTCCCGCCAGTTTATTGAAGAGTCGCTCACCCTTTCCGCGATGATCCAAACCCTCGGCCTTGCTCTGCAACCCGTACTCGTTGAATTGAATGGTGACGCGATCCTGAGCCGTGAATTCGACGAGCATACCGTTCAGGACGGGGATATCGTCGAGGTCATCCGCATGGTCGCGGGTGGTTGAGCGACTCAGTTAAACGTCGTCGTCACCAAGAGCGCCCGGTTCAACTGCCGCAGATATTCATACCTTGGAATCTCCCGGCAACCGAAATGACTCAAGTGATCGGTCGTCCATTGGGTATCGAGAAGTTGAAAATTCCTCGCTTTGAGCCGGTCAATCAAGGCCACCAACGCCACTTTCGAAGCATCCGTCGCCCGGCTGAACATCGATTCCCCGAAAAAGGCCCCGCCGATTGAAATACCGTAAAGACCGCCCTGAAGCTCCCCGTCCCGCCAGGCTTCAACCGAATGGGCATAGCCGAGTTCGAAAAGCTTCTCATAGCTGTTCACGATCTCGCGGCTGATCCAGGTTGTCTTCCGGTCGGCACAGCCTTTCATCACCCCGGAAAAAGCGGTATCAATGCGAATCTCGAAAAGATCTTTTTTCAAGGTCCGCTTCAAGCCGTGCGGAATGTGAAACTCGTCGAGAGGGATCACTCCCCTCGGGTCCGGGGAGAACCAGCCGATCTCCCCCCGGTTGTCCATCGCCATCGGAAACATGCCTCCCCTATAGGCCGCGATGAGAACCGCGGGCCGTATATATCCCTCTCTGGTGAAGATTGACTCAGACATCCCTTTGAAGACCAGCAGATTAGAATCGCTCCCCGTTTTTGACAATCTCAAAAAGCATCGGACCGCGAAATTCAACCCCCAAAAAACAACACAATCGGTGCTTGAAAACTGAGCGCTCAGGCCTTAGGGGAGCGTCACTATGCCAGTAGCCACACCCAAACAGTTCGCAGCCATGTTGGACGCCGCCCAAAAAGGCGGCTATGCCTATCCTGCCATTAATTGCAGCAATCTCGTCACGATCAACGCGGCGCTGAAAGCCTTTGCCGATCAAAAATCGGACGGGATCATCCAGTTCTCCACCGGAGCCGGGCAGTTTGCTTCCGGCCTCAATCACAAGAACACCGTCCTCGGCGTGATCGCTCTCGCCGAGCTGACGCACCGCCTCGCCTCCCAGTACGACGTCCTCGTCGCCCTGAACACCGACCACTGCCGTCCTCTGGTCGCCCCGGAGTTCCTCACCCCTCTCATTGAAGAAACCGCCAGGCGTCGTGCCCGCGGGGAAAACAACCTCTTCCAGAATCACATGCTCGACGCCTCGGAACTTCCCCTCGCCGAGAACATGACGCTCTCGCAGCAATATCTCAAGATGTGCGCGGAGAATGAAATTATTCTCGAAGTCGAAGCCGGCGTCGTCGGCGGAGAAGAGGACGGTGCCGCCGGTAGCGAAGACACTCCCGATGCCGATCTTTACACTACTCCCGAGGACATGCTCGCCGTTTACGAGGCACTGCACCCCCTTGGTCGTTTCACCTTTGCCGCGACCTTCGGGAACGTGCACGGCCATTACAAGCCTGGAGCAGTCAAACTTCGCCCGAAGATCCTCAAACAGGGGCAGGATGCGGTGACCGCCAAGTTCGGTGCTGCGGCAGAATTTGACCTCGTTTTCCACGGTGGTTCCGGTTCCTCCCTCGAAGAGATCCGTGAGACCCTCGGCTACGGAGTCATCAAGATGAATGTCGACACGGATACCCAGTATGCCTTCACCCGTCCCATCGCTGAGCACATGTTCAGGAACTACGATGGGGTCCTCAAAGTAGATGGCGAGATCGGCAACAAAAAAGTCTACGATCCTCGCGCCTACCTCAAGGCAGCGGAACTCGGCATGGCCGCCCGCGTCGCGGTTGCCTGTGATGATCTGCTATCCTCCGGCAAATCCATCAGCGGTCAGGTCTGAGGAATTGACCGTCGCGATTGCTTCCCAAAGCTTTCTTCATTTAATCCCGGGCCGCTTCAATGCGGTTCGGGATTTTTTTGTGGAATGGAATCAAGCGGCGGGCGACCGGGATAACCCTTTGATTCAGGCGTAAATGGATCTCCCGGCGCAACAGGCTGAAAACATCAACGCTTCGGAACTGCTGTCGAAGCTGGTTTCAAAAATACTTTTCTGTCGAGATTCGCCTTGAGCAGCCCCGCCTCACACGCTACCGGCGCACCGCCATCCGGCACTCCGATGCCGGCGGTCCAGAGTATTCCGTTCACGACGAGTCGACGCTGACTCTCCTGCTCCCAGTTCTGATGCAGATCACAACCGGTGAATGCAAAAGACCGCCCGCCGCCTGCGCGTTCGTAAGCCCACGCAACGACTTCAGCCCGACCTGTATGGCCTTTGGCGTCTGCCGTGGTGCGGGCCTTATCGGGAACGGCTCCACCAAGGATGGGCGTAACACCCTTTGCGGCAAAATTTAGATTAAAAAGCCAGCCATCCTTAGGGGCCGAGAACGGTTGCACCCCTCGCAAAATCTCATGGTAAGGCAAATCCGAAAAACTCATGTCCCAATGCCCGCGAGATCCCCGGTCCGCCTGCCAGACCCCTCCCAGCCATGACTGAAACTCCGTCGCCTGCCCGGCCGGGATATCCACGGCCTGATGCAGCACAACCAGGCCGGTCCCGGCGGCCATGAGACGCTTCAAGCGATCCCATCGCTCCCGCGGAAGCGCAGCAAATTTCGCTCCTCCGTCCATATAAAGAACGACAGACGCTGCCCCGTCCAGAATCCCTTCGTTCTCCGGCCAGCCATTCGCCACCATCACCGTTGCAACACCAGTCGTCTGGGTGAGGCAATGCGCCATCAGGACACATCCTGCGAAATACTCATGCTGTCCCGGTTTGTTACTCGGACTACCCGCAAGCATGACGATCTTCGCCTTTGGCGACCCGCTGACATCAGCTTCGAGGGGTATCTTTCGCTGCTCAGCCGTCAACTCATACTCAGCCGAATGAATCGGAGCAAGGGAGCCCATGAGGAAACCGCACGCGAACTGAAGAATGAAAATACGACGCATGATGCTATCCTGAGAGTCAGGCATCCTCCGAAGCAAGAACAAAAATCAATCCAGGCGCCGTTTCAAACCGCTCACTAATCAAAGCGGCGGTAAAAGTCAGAGATCGCCTTACGCCGGTATCACCTTGACCTCAAATGTCTGCAAAAACTTCGTGAACGGTCCCCCTTTGCCGGTCAGTTCGATTTTCCAAAGG
>JAGNMT010000290.1 GCA_017991025.1 Verrucomicrobiales bacterium | reverse complement strand
CTCTGACTCCCGACCGCTTACGGCCGGCGGTTCAAAGGCACGAGCCCAGATCGGGCGCATTTCAGGACTGTATTGCTGCGCCCATCCGGGCTGTGGCTCGGGGAACTGGGCGATGAGAAGAAACTCGCCGAGTTTTGTCAGGGCGGCGAGATACTCCGGTTTGTTGTACGTGAGATGGGCGATCTTAAGCGTCTCGACCATGGTGCCTGCGAGTCCGTCGTTGAGAGTGTATTGATTCCAGTATTCCTTAATCCGGCCTTCGGTCCGCCAGTCATAGTCGGGGAACCCGGCGGAAACCACGGGACGATCCTCGACCGGTCCGGTCCATCCCTGAGGAAAGGCACCGTTGGCAAATTGCGCGGCGAGCAGTCTCGGCAGCGCATACTCGACGGCCCCGTGAATGTCGGCCTCACCGGACTTGGTTGCGGCATCGAGTTTCATCAGAAAACAGAGCGTCGACTGGGTGATGTTGTCATCAAGGGTGGAGAAATTTTTGCCCTTTCCCTTGCCGTTCCGGTATTGGTCGATGCGGGGACCCGCAGGATCAAAGTCGATCGAGTTCCGCCAGCCGCCCGAGTCCAACTGCCCATATACGAGTGCCTTTCCCGTCTTCAAGGCCGCATCAAGATAGAACGTGTCTCCGGTCGCGGCATAGGCGGCGAGAAAGGCTTCGCCGACAGCGGGTGTTCCCGGCGGCTGCACCCAAATCTCAGTCGCGGTGGCAACACCCTCACCAAGACGTTTTGTCTGGTCGGGCGAGGTGTAATAGACATAGCCACCCTCTACCGCAACCGTCCCGGCGAAATAGGTTGCGGCCCGTTTCATGGCCGAGGTCACGTCAGCCGGAGAGGGCGCAGCGAGCAACGGAGGGGCGATGGAAACAAGAGCGAATAGAGATAGAGCGGTCCGGATTTTCATTGGACGCTCAAATTATCCGATTTGCCGCCGGATGTCACGACCACAAATTCGCACCCAACGCGCACCGGCATCCCCTTACGGAAGTGGAAATCCGGCGAGTTTTTCCTTGATTTCGGCAGCGCGCTTTTTCCCGTCTTCATCGAGATCGGAAAGGTCGTAAATAAAACGCTTCCCGCCTTTTTCGAACATACCCTTGTTCTCTTTCACGGCGATGAGCCGGGCATACATGGATTTACCGTCCTTGTTCTTCCATTCCTGCTCCTGCCCCCACAACGGCTTGGCGATCGTAAGCAAAGGGATTTCTTTCACTGCCACCGCCAGGTTATAAGTGTACGTTTGACGCTTATGAGCAACGATTTCGATCGGAGCCCCCTCCCCTTGCGGAATCGAAGTGGGCAGGTCCTTAACAATCACCAGCCCGGACGTGAGAACTCGCGCCCCGTTTTTGAATTCCGGCCCGGTGTAGCCCTCGACCAGGCTAATCTGAATGATGACCCCGTCCGGAGTCACCTGGAAAACCGTCCCCTTCACATACTGGCCATCGTAGAGTGCATTACTCAAGGCTTCTGCAAACTTGGCCTTCACGACCGAGAGCTGGGCGGAACTGGTGTCCGCCCATGGCAGTATCACATACTTGCCATCCTCTGTTTTAAAAAGGACGCCGTCACGGCAGACGTCCGTCAGTTCCGCATTCGGATACTCGGTCCCTCCCACCGTAATTTTTTCACCTCCGACGGCATTGAACAAGAGTAGGGCAAACGAAAGGAAACCTGAGAACAGGCAAGAACGTAGCATCAGCGAATATGAGCGTGACATAAGGAGATACTCAACGGGGAGCGAATCAGGATCGGGCATCAAAAGCGGTTATCGAGTGGAAGCCGTTGCAGGAGCCGGTGCCGCGAACTCCACACTCGCTTCGCCAGCCGCAGCGGGTCGAAGGTTCTTGTTCTGTAGGATGCCCTCCGTGCCGTTGGCGAGACGGACCGAAGCCCACTGCTCCCCCGGCTTGGTCATCAACACGAGCGTTCCCGCCGGGAGCGCGCGAACTTCTGACTGAAGCTGGCTTGCACCATAGACCATGAATTGCGCCGTGTTCGCGACCACGTAGTAACTCGAACCGCCACTGTTCACTGTCGTCAGCTGGGGATTATCTACGCTATCAGAACGCTCCGACTTTTTAATCGAAGGAATCGAAAGACTTGGTTTCGGCAGAGTAAATCCACGCGATTTTTCCACGGTCTGACCGGGAAGCAGGACTGATCCGGATGACGAAGAGGAGGCAACGGCAGGCGCAGCCCCGGGAGAGGCAGAAGCAAACGACTCACTCGGCCCGGTCTCCACTTTGGTGTAACTCTCAATCGGCCGACCCGCTTCAGGCGCCTGACTCACCGACCCCTCGGGGAAAAGCCCGGCGTCGATCGTCCCGACTGTTGACGCCGCCTTCTTTTTCCCGAATCCGAAGAACCCTCCGCCACCGGAGCTACTGACCGGCACCTCGGATTCTTCATTGTTTGACTGGAACTTCGAAAACAATCCGGGCTTCTTTTTATCAGGATCCGGCATGCGGTCAGCAGACGAAACTACCGGTGGTGAAGAAGGGGGCCGGTCCCCCACGACCACAGCCTGACTCCCCGTTGAGCGTCCCTCCACAAGCGCGGCACCTGATATCGCCGGCACGACAGCAGGCTTCGAGCCCCCGTTCGCGGGGGCCGGCGTGGATGACGAAGCAGGGGCTCCCCCCGGCGCCGGTGCCCCGGTCTGAACAAAAGTAGGCTCACTGTTGTCACTCGGCGGAGGCGAAGGGGCCACCTCGGCACTGTCACCGCCCCGCCCTCCCATAAACGGGAGTCGCGGCGGATGTATACCGCTCAGAAATCCGCCACCAGAGTCCGACGACGAGGCCTGTCTGTCTTTCCGGAATAGCCCAAAACCTTTGCGCTCGCTGCTCGCTCCCGTTCGTTTGGCGGTCTGTTCCTCTTCCGCGATCAGCGCTGACATAAACGCGTCGGGAACATTCCGCTCAACACGAACGCCACCTCCCTGCGTTTTCCAGGTCGACATGTCATTCGCCGACACCTTGTTCACTGCGGTTTCGGCACGATCGTACTTGAGGCGATCGGTCATTGATTGCTTGATCGATTTCTTCTCACGCGCCGCCTGAAGGGCGAGTTCCCGATTACGCTCTTCCATCGACTGATCCGCCGAACGCGCCATCAATGCTGCCGCCGCTTCTCCCTGCGCTCCTTGCGCCGAGGTCCGCACCTGCATCATTTCCGCCCGTTGACTCGTCACTCCATTCGGTAAACCCGTCGTCATACCCGCTGCAGCTGCCTGATCTACGGGATATGCGGCAGCCTGGGGAGTCTGCGCACGCACTCCACCTGCCATCCCAAAACCGCCAATGAGACAAAGCATTGACATTCCGATCAGTCGACGACGGCGAATTCCCCGCAACGAAATCCGGGACACTGTCAGGATGCGAATGGAATCAGCCATGACTTTCGAAAAAGAAAAATGAAGCAAAATTTACGCTGTGAAAAGGCTCAAGTCCAACCATCCCTCAAAAAAATCACCTGAAACTGACAACTAATCATTAGAATTTCAGTGAATATTTTAAACTATTACCTCCTCCTGCCAATGAATGGGATTCAGCCCCTCTAACGGATTTGCATTTACATCTCTTAGTGAATTTGATAACCTTCCTTCGCGTGGGACTTCAAAGATGACTCTCGTCATGCCTCTGGAAAGGCTTTCCCGGGTAGAAAGGAGCATCAGGCGAAGGCCGCCAACTGAGAATTTTCATCGCCCCGGTATAAGACTAACTCCCCCCCAATAAGCAAACCGTTAGACCCGCATCAACTATGAAAACCCGCCTTCTATTTTCCCTCCTCTTCGCCTGCTTAACGATTCCATTCGCCGCCGCGCAGGGGACCGTTCAGAGTAAATACAATGAAGGATTAGTCCTCTACAACAGTGGGAAATATGGTGAAGCACTCATGATTTTTGAAGAAGTTCTCGCTCACAAGCCCGATTTTGTTTACGCCCGCAACTACGCCGCTAAATGCAAGAACATGATCGCAAAGGGTGCCGGCCCCAAGAATGATCTCGAGGGCAAGCTTGCCCGGGTCATCGTTCCGGAGATCAATTTTTCCGGCGCCCCCGTCGGCGATGTGCTCGATTACCTCGCCTCTAGAGCTTCGGAAATCTCCGGAGGAGCCACCGTCGTGAACTTCATTTACAAGGGCACCCAGGAGCAACGGCAAAATACGCTCATCACCCTTTCACTTCGCAGTGTCCCGATGAGCGAAGCGATCAAATACATCGGTCAATTGAGCAAGTCCCGCATCAAATACGAAGAACATGCCGTCATTGTCGATCCCAATCTTGCCGAGGCACCCGCTCCCGCCGGCGGCACAGACGCTCCTACGACCGCGCCGGCGAACCCGGTGTTGGACAAGCCGGCCAAGACCGTCTTTGATTGAACCTCCGCTTGTCGCCCCCCAGCGAATACGCCTTCCTCTTTTCCTTCTGTTCGCATTGAGTCCGCCCACAGTGATCATTACCGGGGGAAACGGAGATCTCGCCGGCGCACTCGTCGCTGAGTTCGAAAGAAATGGATTTTTTATCCATCGCCCCGGACGAGATCAGCTCGACGTTCGTTCGCAGGACTCCGTTGACGATTATTTCAAATCAATTGAGCGCGTTGATGTGCTTATTAACAATGCCGGAATTACAGGCGATCGCCTTTTTTCACGACTCACTGCCGTCGATTGGCAGGAGGTTATCGACACCAATCTCAAAGGGGCGCACCTCTGTTCTCAGGCAGCCGCTTCACGGATGATGCGCCTCCGGAATGGGCACATTATCAACATCGGCTCCTATTCCGCCCTCCAACCGCCGGTCGGCCAAACCGCCTATGCCACTGCCAAAGCGGGTCTCATCGGACTGACAAAAAGCTATGCAAAGGAATTTGGTTCGAGAAATATCCGGGTCAACTGCGTCCTCCCCGGATTCCTCGAAACCCGCATGACCGCCGGCTTGAAGGATGAAGCAAGAGCCTCCGCGCTGGAACGTCACGCCTTGAAACGCTTTAACACCCGGGAAGACGCGGCCCGCTTTATCCATTTCCTCACGACAACCGCGCATATTTCCGGCCAGGTCTTTCAATTGGACTCCCGCGCGTGAAATATCAGATCCGTCATTTGAAAGCCCCGAAAAAGCGTGTAGAGTGCCCGACGCGCGAATTCAAGTCGCATCCAATCACGGAGGGGTGGCAGAGTGGTCTATCGCGGCAGTCTTGAAAACTGCAGAGCCGCAAGGCTCCGTGGGTTCGAATCCCACCCCCTCCGCCATGATTTTAGGCCAGTAACAGCTTGATTTTGAGAGAGTTACTAAATTATCAAAAACCTCCTCAATAGCCCTTTTTTTACCAGAAAAGGACACTTTTGGACAGGTTTTCCCACTCAAAAGGGAAGAATTGAGGGAAGATTTTACGGACGGCGTTTCCTTAAAAGCAGCGAAGAGCGGCAAG
>JAGNMT010000010.1 GCA_017991025.1 Verrucomicrobiales bacterium | reverse complement strand
TGGAAATGTCTTTTATGAAAACGGTGCCCTCGGAGAAAAATGGATCGGCACCTTCCTCGCCTGCGAACCCGGAAGAAACGTGATCTTCAGCTATCAGCCCGAACGGGAAGGAGCCGGATTTAAACTCGATCGCTCTGACTTCGCGACGACCAATCCGACCGGTAAATTCGCCGGATCCGACTTCCTCGGCGGTGAAACCAGCGTCAATAGTGAAACGAGAACCCTCTTCCGTCCCTCGGACATCGCGGTAGGTCCTGATGGAGCCCTCTACGTCTCTGACTGGTACGACGCCCGTGTCGGCGGCCACCAGGATCTCGACACGACCTGCTCGGGTGCCATCTACCGCATCGCCCCGAAAGGCTTCAAATCCGTCATTCCCGCTATCGACATCACCACGCTCGAAGGCCAGATCGAAGCACTCAAATCTCCCGCGATCAACGTCCGCGCAATCGGCTTTTCGGGACTCAAAGCCCGCGGTCGCGCTGCCCTTGAGCCCGTTGCGGCGCTTCTCAAGGACCCGAATCCCTACCTTCAGGGGCGGGCCATTCACCTCCTGTACCAACTCGGCATCAGCGGTCCGCGTCTCGCCGGCTATCCCGCCGACCAGACCACCACGGAAATGAAAATCGCCGCCTACCGCGCGATGCGCCGTGCCGGCCTCGACATCACCGGCAGTGCCGCCGCGCTCGCAGAGGATAAAGATCCCGCTGTTCGTCGCGAAGTCGCCCTCTCCATGCGGAATGAGCACTTTGATGTCGCGAAGGACATCCTCATCGCCATTGCCAAAGGCTACGATGGCAAAGACCGCAGCTACCTCGAAGCCTTCGGCACCGGCGCGACCGGGAAAGAGGCCGAAGTCTATGCCGCCGTAAAAGACGCGATGGGCGACGATGACTCCCGCCGCTGGAGCGATGCCTTTGCCGGCATCGCCTGGCGCCTCCATCCTGCCGCCGCGATCGACGATCTTGCGGTCCGCGCGCAAAGCGGGATCCTGACAAAAGCCCAATGCCAGCAGGCTCTCGATGCTATTGCATTCATCCCGACAAAGGGAGCAGCCACCGCCATGCTGACCCTGGCACAGGTCGAGACACCGCTGAAGAGCAACGCCATCTGGTGGCTCATGAATCGGGCGAACAATGACTGGAAAGACTTTGACCTCATGACCGAGCTCAAGACCCGCAGCATTTACGACCCGGCGAAGGTGGTCATTCAGGAAGTCGTGATTCCCGAGCCTGACGCCGCTCAGAAAGCCGCTCTCACCGTCGAAGCGGTCCTCGCCCTCACTGGCGACGCCTCGCAGGGTAAAGCCACGGCCACCCGCTGCATCATGTGCCACGAGGTCGGTGGAGTCGGCGTGCAGTTTGCGCCTCCACTCGATGGCTGGGGCAAGACGCAGACCGCCGAAGTGATCACCCGCAGCCTCGTCGATCCAAGCGCAGACATTTCTCACGGATTTGACGGCACCGAACTCGTGACCAAAGATAACAAAACGATTCATGGACTCCTCATTCAGGACGGCAATCCTGCCATTATCATGAGCACGGGTGGCATCACCCAGATGATCCCCAAAGGCAAAATTGCGGCGAAAAACAAGATGACGCGCTCAATGATGCTCAGTGCCGCCCAACAGGGACTGACCGCGCAGGATGTTGCAGATCTCGTGGCGTATTTGAAGGGGAATTGAGGAAGTCTTCTTCCGCTGTGAAAATCTTCGAGCTCATTGACACGGACACGGTCCCTGTGCTGGCAAGGTGACGAGCATGCTCATAGTAAACATTCGAAAATCGGTCGCCGAAAACCACGGAGTTGTTCCCGGCTGCGAGATCATGTTCAGGCTCAAGCTTTTCGGCGAGACCGCGGAACGCCAACAGAAGAAGCGCTCACCACAACAGTAACTTTGGGGAGCAGTGAAGGATCGCCGTCGGAAACGTGACGATCTCCATTCCCGCGGCAACGTCAGCGATGGAGGCACTGCTTGATACCAATTTCCTCGTTTATCGGTTCGAGTCGCGTGACCTCGAAGAGCGGGTCGAGCGGAGCGATACGAAAGGGTTTGGTCTCTCACTCCACCCTGTTTTCTCCACGAATTCGCCCTCTTTTCGTCACTTATCCGCTTAAGACCCAGTTCATGCCAAAAAAGGCCGCTTTTTCTGTCCGAAACCGCCGCAAATCGTTGATCTTTCGCACTTCCTCGCTTAGTTAAGGGGAACGAAAAATCGCGATTCCCGGCAAGATTTGGGATGCCCCTTTTGCCCTGCGATTTTCCCGCCCTACCCTCGACTTATCCTATGTCAGATTCCGCCCACGACAACACGCCTCCGAAACCCACGGGAGATTACGACGCCGGTCAAATTGACAAGCTCGAAGGACTCGAAGCTGTCCGGAAACGCCCCGGGATGTACATCGGCGATCCCGCGACCGAGCGCGGTCTGCACCACACCGTTTTCGAAGTGCTCGACAACTCGATCGATGAGCATCTCGCCGGGCATTGCTCGCTCATCACGATCACGATTCACGCTGACGGCTCGATCTCGGTGGAGGACAATGGGCGGGGTATCCCGGTCGACACCCACCCGAAATTCGGCATTCCCGCCGTCGAACTCGTGCTCACCAATCTCCACGCCGGCGGCAAGTTCGGCCAGGGCGCCTACAAGTTCTCGGGCGGTCTCCACGGGGTCGGCGCGAAATGTGTGAACGCCCTCTCCGACTGGTTCACCGCAGACGTTTACCGGAACGGAAAAATCTATCACATCGCCTTCGAGCGCGGCGTCACGACGAAGCAGCTCGCGGTCATCGGCGACCTCACCGATCCAACCCATACCGGGACAAAAATCTCGTTCTTCCCTGACACGACCATCTTCACGGCCGGAATCAATTTTAACTTCGACTACCTCTCCAACCGGATGCGCGAACTCGCCTTCCTCAACCCTGGTGTGCGTATCGTCCTGATCGACGAGCGGGAGGATTCGCGGAAGAAGAAGGAATTCTACTACGAGGATGGCATCGTCGAATTCGTCCGCCAGCTCGGCGAAAACAAGGAGCTCGTCCACGACAAACCGGTCGTCCTCAGCGGCAAGCGCATGGTCGAGATCGACGACAACGGCAAGACCGCCGAGGATGAGTGTTACGCCGACGTCGTGCTCCAATACACGGGTGACTATCACGAGAACGTGCTCTGTTTCGCCAACTCGATCCCGAACGGTGACGGTGGTGCCCACCTTTCCGGATTCCGGGCGGCGCTGACTCGGGCATTCAACAACTACGCGAAGGCGAACAAACTGCTCAAGGACAAGGATCCCGCGATCACTGGTGAAGACTGTCGCGAGGGTATCGTCGCCGTCATCTCGGTGAAACACCCGAACCCCCGCTTCAGCTCACAGACGAAAGAAAAGCTCGTCAACAACGAGGTCGAAGGGGTTGTCAGCTCCATCGTTTACGAAGGATTGTCCGAGTTTTTCGAGGAAAACCCGGCTCTCGGCAAAAAGATGGTCGAGAAAGTTCTCAACGCCGCCCGCGCCCGCGAAGCAGCACGGAGAGCGCGCGACACGGTGAGAAAGTCGGCGATGTCCGGCGGAGGTCTCCCCGGCAAGCTCGCTGACTGTTCGTCCCGCGACCCCGCCGAGAGTGAACTCTATATCGTCGAAGGTGATTCCGCAGGAGGCTCCGCGAAGCAGGGCCGTGATCGGCGCACCCAGGCGATCCTGCCGATCCGGGGCAAACTCATCAATGTCGAGAAAGCGCGTCTCGACAAGGTCCTCCAGAACAAGGAAATCCAGACCATGATCACCGCGATCGGTGCCGGCATCGGCGACGGGGATCAGGAAGGGGCCTTCAAAATTGAAAAGGTCCGCTACCACAAGATCATCATCATGACCGATGCGGACGTCGATGGCTCCCACATTCGGACGCTGCTGCTGACCTTCTTCTGCCGTCAGATGCTCGAGCTGGTGAAGCGTGGCTATGTCTACATCGCCCAGCCGCCCCTATACAAGATCACGCGCCGGAAGAAAGAACAGTATGTGCAGGACGACCGCGAACTCAGCCAGATCCTGATTTCGCTCGGAGCGGACGATGTCTTCCTCCGCAACCTTCAGGGTGGCCGGAACGAAAAGATCAGCTCGGAAGGACTCAAGGAAATCCTCGAGATGCTCGAAAAGCTGAACCGCTACAGCGACGCGATCGCGCGGAACGCGGGTGACTTCCAGGATTACCTCTCACACGGGCGGGATGGAAATTTGCCCGAGTATCTCGTGCAGATCCGCGAAGGCAACGAGGTCTTTGTGAAATACTTTGTCGATGAGTCCGACCTCCGCGACTATGCGGCAGCGAATCCCGATCTGGCCCTTTTCGGACGGGCGAGCGCCCCGGAAGTGAGCGAGACTCCTGAGATTTCCGAAAACGGTACTCCCGTTGAAGTCGTCGCGGCAGCGCGAGTCGAGGGCCCGACCCGTCGTGGCCGTCTCATCGAGATTCACGAAGCTCGTTCCATTTCAAAGCTTATCACCTCTCTCGGCGAGAAAGGGGTCAGTATGGAGAAATTCGAGGACGAAGACCGGCCCATCTTTGAGATCGTCGAGGGCGAAAGCGAACACGCCAAGGTTCACCCCATCTTCAGCGTCACCCAGATTCTCGAGACCGTCGTCCAGATCGGGCGCCGCGGCATGCAGGTGCAGCGATTCAAGGGTCTCGGGGAAATGAATGCGAAAGAGCTTTTCACAACAACGATGGATCCTTCCGCACGCAAGCTCCTGCGAGTGAAGATGGACGAGGAAAACCAGGTCGAAGCCGACCGTATTTTCACGATCCTCATGGGAGACGTCGTCGAACCCCGCCGCCGCTTCATCGAAGACAACGCCCTCAGCGTACGAAATCTCGACATTTGACCGTATCGGTCCGCCCGCCCTTTTGACAACCTCAGCCGCCCCTACCTGTGCCTGACGAAACACCACTACCGCCAAAACAAGCCGACATCGAACCCATCAGCGTGGCTGTGGAGATGTCGAATTCCTTCCTCGATTATTCGATGTCCGTCATCATCTCCCGGGCTCTGCCCGATGTGAGAGACGGGCTGAAGCCCTCACAGCGACGAATTCTTCTGGCAATGAATGACCTCAATCTGGCTCCCGGTAAAAATTACCGGAAATGTGCCAAGATTTGTGGTGATACTTCCGGTAACTACCACCCACACGGTGAAGCCACGATTTATCCAACCCTCGTCAACATGGCCCAGCCCTGGACGATGCGGGACTGCCTCATTGATGGGCAGGGGAACTTCGGATCGGTTGAAGGCGATCCTCCGGCTGCGATGCGTTACACCGAAGCCCGTCTCACTCACCTCGGTCATGTCCTCATGGCCGACATGGAGAAGGACACGGTCGACTACATCGCGAACTACGACGAAACCCAGCGCGAGCCGGTTGTGTTCCCTGCCGCTTTTCCGAATCTGCTCGTCAACGGCGGCACCGGGATCGCTGTGGGCATGGCAACGAACCTGCCTCCCCACAACCTCGGGGAAATCATCGACGGCATTTGTGCCACGGTCGATAATCCTGACATTACGATTGAACAGCTCCTCGGCTATGTGAAAGGCCCCGATTTCCCTACCGGATGTACTATTCTTGGGAATCGCGGCATCTACGACTATACCCGCACCGGACGAGGCAGTATCAAAGTGCGTGGACGTGCCGGCATCTTCGAAGACGCCAAGGGCCGCGAGCAGATCATCATCACCGAGATTCCCTACGCAGTGAACCGTGCCCGACTCGTCGAGCGCATCGCGGAACTTGCGAATGCAAAGATCCTTCCCGAAATCAGCGCGGTGCGCGATGAGTCGGATGAAAACACCCGCGTCGTCGTTGATCTCAAGCGCGACTCGCGTTCCCAGGTCGTTCTCAACAATCTCTACAAACACACTGCGCTCGAGTCGACCTTTTCGGTCAACATGCTCGCGATCGATCATCGCCGCCCACGCCTCCTTAATCTGAAGGACGCGATGGTCTGCTACATCGAGCACCGCCGCGAGGTCATCCTGCGACGGACCCGTTACCTGCTGGGCAAAGCCGAGGAGCACGCCGAGAAACTCGAGGCCTTCCTCATTGCGCTCGGCAATCTCGACGACTTCATCCGCATGATCCGGGACTCGAAGACCCGGGACGAGGCACGCGAGAAGATCAAGGCCTACAAGTTTTCCGCGGAAGCGGCCGAAGCCATCGGCATCCTCATTCGTGGTCAGGCGAGTCTCAAGACCATCCCCGGTCAGTATGTCTTCACGGACAAACAGGTCGATCACATCCTCGAACTCCGCCTATACCAACTCGTCGGACTTGAGCGCGACAAGGTGAAAAACGAGTACGACGAGCTCCTCGAGAAGATAAAAGACCTTCTCGACATCCTCGCCCGCGAAGAGCGTGTCCTCCAGATCATCAAAGACGAGCTTCTCGACATCAAGGAACGCTACGCGACCCCGCGCAAGACCGACTTCGGCATGGACGAGGGCGACATCGCCGTGGTCGACCTGATCGCGAACGACTCGAACATCATCACCATTTCGCACCGTGGCTACATCAAGCGGACCCCCGCGATCGAATTCCGGACCCAGGCCCGGGGAGGCAAAGGTCTCAAGGGAATGGAGACGCGGGAAGCCGTCGACAAGGACACCGAGAACGACTTTGTCGAGCATCTCTTCGCCGCGACCGCGCATGACTACCTGATGTTCTTCACCGATACGGGCCGTCTCTACGTCGAGCGTGTCTACCAGATTCCCGAGGGAAGCCGCACAGCGAAAGGGCGATCCATCAAGAACCTGCTCAATCTGAAGCCCGAGGAGAAGATTGCCTCGGTTCTGCGGATCGAAGCGCACGGCAACGAGGATAAGACAGCCACCTTCGTCGAAGACAAGTTTGTCCTCTTCGCGACCCGCTCCGGCAAAGTCAAGAAGACGAAACTCTCCGACTTCCGCAATTTCCGGAAGGATGGCATCATCGCCATCAGGATCGAGGAGGAAAACAAATTGACTCACGTCGTCCTCACCAACGGCAGCGACGACATCTCCATGGTCACCAATCGCGGTTACGCCGTTCGCTGCAACGAGAGCACGATCCGCCCGATGGGCCGGGGCTCGGCCGGGGTTCGCGGCATCCGTCCACGACCGGGAGATTATCTCGTCGGACTCACCGTTGTCGATGATAGCACCCACTTCCTCGTCGTCAGTGAGAAGGGCCTCGGCAAACGGACGCCGTTTGAAGATTACCCGACCAAAGGCCGCGGCGGCAAAGGGGTCATCACGATGCGGGTCACCGAGAAGACCGGCGCCGTCACCGCCGCGATCCGTGTCGCCGAGACCGACGAACTCATGCTGATGACCAACACCGGTCAATCTGTCCGCATCCGTGTCGCGGATATCCGCATCACCGGACGCAATGCTTCAGGCGTGAAACTGATGAACCTCAAGACCGGTGAAGTGATTCAGGACATCGCCCTTGTCGCCAACGACGACGAAGACGAGATCGAAGTCGCCGCTCTCCCCGAAACCGATCCTTCCGAAATCGAAGAAGAAATCATCGACGACCTCGAAGAAGAGGACGATGACGACATCGCCGAAGAAGAGGAAGAGGACGACGAAGAGGAGAAGTGAAGAGAAAGGAGCCGGGATCCAGGAGGTAGAAGCTGGAATGTATAGGCAGACCCTCGCGCAGATCCTTTCCTAAATCCCTCAATCCCTTAAAGCCTCAATCCCTGAACCGCTCAATCCCTTCCTCCCCCATGGACCCCGCCGCCGAAACCTTTCTCTACGAACTCCTCAACACCCCCAGCCCAACCGGCTTCGAAGTTCGGGGGCAGCGGGTCTGGGCGAAACGATGCCGCGAGTTTGCTGACTCGGTCGAGAGTGATGCCTATGGCAATGCCTGGGCAACGGTCAAAGGAAAAAATCCCGAGGCCCCGCGAGTCATGATCGAAGCCCATGCGGACGAGATCGGGTTTATTGTAAAATACATCAGCAGTGACGGTTTTCTCCATGTCGACCGCATCGGCGGTTCAGACTGGGCGAACGCCCGCGGGCGGCGGCTCACCCTCTTTGGTGACAAGGGCGAAGTGCTCGGCATCGTCGGCAACACCGCGATCCACATTCGTGACCGGAAGGACGGGGAAAAGACTCCGGAGGTGCATGAACTCTTCGTCGACATCGGTGCCTCAAAGGCGTCCGAAGTCGCGGATATGGGCATCCGCGTCGGCCATCCCGCCGTCTACGCCGACAGCGCGATCCCCTTCGGAAAAAATCAAATCGTGGGCCGCGCCCTCGACAACCGAATCGGCGGATTCATCATATCCGAAGTGACGCGGCGTCTCGCCGCGAAGAAAGCAAAACCGGCCGCGACCTGCATCGCCCTCAACGCGGTGCAGGAGGAAATCGGCGGCTACGGCGCGACGATGGCAGCCTACCACATCAAGCCCGACTTCTGCCTCGTCCTCGACGTCACCCACGCGACCGACAGCCCGGACATCAAGCACCAAAAGCATGGTAAAGTAACCCTGGGCGGCGGCCCCTCGATCACCCACGGGACGGCGAACCATCCTCTCATCGTTCAGCGACTCATCGAGATCGCAAAAGCGCAGAAGATCCCGCTCCAGCATGAATCCTCATCGCGTTTCACCGGGACCGACACCGATTCCATCTACCACGTCCGCGGCGGTATCCCCTGCGCCTTGATTTCGCTGCCGCTCAGATACATGCATTCCATTGTTGAAATGGCGGATTTTGGGGATGTGAAGAAAACGATCCAGTTGATCACCGCGTTTGTGCAGTCTGTCAGGGTCGACGATACCTTTGCGGTGGAGATTTGAGGGGGGACCGTACCTTCAGCGCGACACAAGGTCTTCCTCGCAACGGATCACCCGGACAAGCTCTCCGCAATCACCTCCAGATACATCCGGTGCTCCGCCTCGTTTATTCTCGCGGTCAAGCTCTCCACCGTATCCCGTTCCAGAATCGTCACTCGCTCCTGCCTCAGGATCTCTCCCGTATCGACTCCGGCATCGACGAGATGCACGGTGCAGCCAGTCTCCTTTTCCCCAGCAGCAAGTGCCCTCGCGACGGCATTGAGTCCGGGGTAGAGAGGCAGAAGAGAGGGATGAATGTTTAGAATGCGGCCGGGAAAGGCGCTCAGGAGCGGATCGCGGAGGATGCGCATAAATCCGGCACAGGCGACGAGATCGACACCGAGGGCTCTGAGCCGATCGAGCATCTCCTTAAGCGCGGCATCGGTGAGCTGACCGCCTTTTTCCGTTCCGGGATCGATAATCAGGGTCGGGACGCCGCAGCTCTCCGCCACCTCGAGGATACCCGAACCGGGCACATCAGACATGACCACGGCGACCTCGCCCCCAAGACGTCCGTCGCGGGCGGCCTTGATGAGGGCACGGGCATTGGAGCCTTTCCCCGATCCGAGAATCGCGATCTTTTTGGTCTGCCCCCCACCCTCTCCTGCCAGTTTGGCCAGAGTCGCGCTGGTCGATTTCCCAGGGACAAGGGAGAGGATGCGGATCTCGACGCCGAGCCGGTCGAGGATAACTTTTTCCTCGTCAATGAGGGAGTCGGGAGTGTAGTCGCCACCTTTGGTGTAGACGTGAGGGCGGATCGCCTCGATAACGCCGCTGGCGCGTCGCTCCTCAAAAACGACAACACGATCAACCCATCTCAGGGCGCGGAGCATCTCGGCCCGGTCGGATGCAGAGTTCACAGGGCGTCCGGGGCCTTTGAGTTCACGAACGGAGTCATCGCCGTTGATCGCGACGACAAGGGCATCACCGAGGGCGGCGGCTTCTTTCAAATAACGAACATGGCCAACGTGGAGGACATCAAAGACCCCGTTGGTGAGAACAAGCCTCTTGCCATCGCGCGCCAGGACATCACGCAGGGCGGCGATTTCCTCGAGAGTGGAGATAAAACGGTCCGACATCTTCGCAACTACGCTGTATTTTCCGCTTTTCACAATCCGGTTTTCACGGACTGTAGAGCATGCATGATCCCCGAATTGATGAACTGGCCCGCCAACTGGTGAGATATTCAACCGCCACGCAAAAAGGCGAAAACGTCCTCATCGAACTTTTCGACGTGCCGGAGGAAATGGGAATCGCCCTCGTGCGTGAAGTGCGGGCCGTGAAGGCGACGCCGTTCATCAACATTCACAGCGCCAAGATCGCCCGGGAAATGGCACAAGGTGCTACCGAGGAACAATATGCAATCGTGTCAAAAAATGCGATGCACCAGATGAAAACGATGGACTGCTACATCGCGATTCGCGGGAGCTACAATATCAACGAACTCTCGGATGTGCCCGCGAAGAACATGCAGATGATTTCATCCAAGATGCGGCCGGTCCTCAACGAACGCATCAACAAAACCCGCTGGTGTGTGCTGCGCTGGCCACACCCCTCGATGGCGCAGAGCGCGGGCATGTCGACCGAGGCTTTTGAGGATTTTTATTTCCGGGTCTGTCTCCTGGACTACGCGAAACTGAAGCGCGGCATGGATGCCCTCGGCAAATTGATGACTGAGGCGAACGATGTCCACATCATGGGACCCGGAACAGACCTGCGCTTCAGCATCGCCGGCATCCCGGGGATTCCCTGCGGCGGCTCGCACAACATCCCGGACGGGGAATGCTTCACCGCTCCGGTGAAGCATTCGGTCGAGGGAGTTATTAGCTACAATGCCCCGTCGATTTATCAGGGCATCGCCTTTGACAATGTGAAGCTCGAATTCAAGCAGGGCAAAATCGTGAAAGCGACGGCTAACAACACCAAGGCGATCAATAAGATTTTCGACACCGACCCGGGAGCCCGCTACATTGGGGAATTCGCGATCGGTTTTAATCCGGAGATCAAAGAACCGATGCGCGACATTCTTTTCGACGAAAAAATCGCCGGCAGCTTCCACTTCACGCCGGGCCAGGCCTACGAAGTAGCCGACAATGGCAATAGAAGCTCAGTGCACTGGGACCTTGTGAACATTCAGCGTCCGGACTATGGCGGCGGCGAGATTCGCTTCGACGGGGAATTGATCCGACGAAACGGCCAGTTTCTTCCGAAAGCGCTGCAGCCGCTGAATTACTGAGAGTCGTCTACTTTGCCCGCCGGAAAAGGTAGTGATTGTCCTCAGTCGCTGCCACGAATTCCCATCCGCCGTCTTTTTCCACCTCTACAATGGTGCGGGGAAGCAGGTTCACCTTGGAGATTTTATCAATCATTTCCTTGGGAAAATTGATCTCCCCTTTTTCACTGACGGGAATCCCCTCTTCAGCCGCAACCGCCCGAAACCCAATCTCGTCCATCTGTTCGGCAACGAGCGCTTTGTATTCAAAAACCGGGCTTGAGCCTGTCGGCACCGTTGCCTCTGCGCTCGTTGACTTTCTTCCCAGCACTCCCAGGCTGGTGAGAAGATTCGCGATGACAACGAGAAGAATGGTGACTAGAAGGAGAAGAAAGGTGTTTTTCATAGGGAGGAAGTCTGCAGCCGCGCAGGAGCCAAGAACACCAGATTCGCACAGGCTTGTAAAGCACGAAAATGGCGCTAATTCGAAAACAAAGAGGCGATCGCTTTCACCACCCCGTCACAATCGGAAAGGTCATCGAGAAGGACATCCGGTGACATCACTTCAAGTTCGGACCGCGTCGCGGCTCCGCTTGCTACGGCAACCACCCGGGCACCAAACGCACGCGCACAGGCAATGTCTTTTGGGGTGTCTCCGATGACGGCAATATCCGCAGGAAGGAAATCCCGTCCGAAAACCGACACCGCCCGTTCCCGGGCGATGGGACCCAGCGCATTACGGTCATGATGATCGTCTCCGTAGGCCCCAACGGAAAAGTGCCGATCAATCCCGTAATGTCGCAATTTGACCCACGCGCCCGCCTGTGTATTGCCGGTAAGAATGGCAAGAAAATGACCATCACCCCGGCTCAGTCTGTCCAGTATCGCCATCACTCCCGGGAGCACGCGCCCCTTTCCTTCGACGGAAAAACGTTTCAGATTCGCTGAGAGTTGCTCGATGTAAGAACAAAAGAAACGAATACGATGCTCCGGCAGATCAGCCAGGCCAAAGTGATCGAAGAGATACATGACGAGGCCGTTGTCGGTCGCCCCTCCAAGTTCAAGAGGCGGGAACACCCGTCCAAGATGCTCGGGAAAAGCTGCGTAAAACGCGACTTCGAGAGCCATCAACCCGGCCCCCTCGGTATCAATGAGGGTGCCGTCGATGTCAAAGAGGATCAACTTCGCGTCGCTTTTCACCAGGTAGGCGATCTACTCACATCATACGCGAGGTCTCAGGATTTTTCCTTCTCAGAGTCCGGATCATCGTCGTCGTCATCCTCTGCTTCTTCGTCGTCCTCAGAGTCATCGGAATCTTCGTCGTCCTCAGAATCATCGGAATCTTCGTCGTGCTGATCATCATCATGATCACCGTCCTCATCATCGTCATCGAATTCCTCATCGTCCGCCTCCATGGCGGCATCGGCTTCAGTGAGGTCGACCTCCTCTCCATCACGGCGGAATTTACGCCGCTGCTTTTCCTTGGGGAGTGGAGACACCATCATGAGAATGTTCCGATTGCTCAGCTTCGGCTCAAGATCGACATGGGCCATCCCGGCGAGATCCTCCATAACCCGTTCCATGAGTTCGAAACCAATTTCCTTGTGCGCCATCTGGCGTCCGCGGAACTGGAGCTGGATACGAACCTTGAAACCGTGAGCGAGAAAGTCTTCGGCATGGGTGAGCTTGATAGCGTAGTCATGCGCGCCGATGTTGACGCGGAATTTTACTTCCTTCTCGCGCTTTTTCGGTTTCTCCGACTTCTTCAGCTTCGACTGCTCGTATTTAAATTTGCCGTAATCGACAATCCGGCAGACGGGAGGACGGGCGTTCGGGGCGATCTCGACAAGATCGAGCCCCAACTCCTTTGCTTTGGCAAGCGCCTTGTGCGTCGGGAGAACCACATTGTGTTCTCCGTATATCACACGAATCTCGGGGGATCGAATTCTATCGTTCACCCGCGTTCTAACAACACGCGGCCGGCGTTTCATGGGTTTTTTAGCGATGGTGTGGTACCTCCATTGGATGCGTGCGTGAATCGCACATCGAACAGCCCCTAACACAGGAGCAAATCCGACTTGTTGCCGCCCATTCATGGCAGCAACGGAAAAAATTGGCAAGAACAGAGTGCCAAAAAATCACGCCGCTTTCGTGACGATGATGACCTGCCCGCTCTGTCATAAGCTGCGTGAGCGAATCTCGGCAACGATCTTCTCCTTGAAGATGTCGACGCCAAGAGCGCCCTCATCACCGCGATCACGATGACGGACGGAAACCTGATCCGATTCCTGTTCTTTTGCTCCGATGATTAACATATACGGAATCCTAGCGAGCTGAGCAAGACGAATTTTGGCCCCCACCTTCTCATTTGAGCGATCCACCTTCACCCGAATCCCCGCTTCGCGAAGACTTTCGTAGACGGCGGCAGCGGATTCGATGAACTTTTCCGAGATAGGGATGATCCTGACCTGCTCGGGAGAAAGCCAGGTCGGGAACTTACCCGCGAAGTGTTCGATGAGCACCCCGACAAAACGCTCCATCGAACCGAATGGGGCCCGATGGATCATGACGGGACGATGCGGAGCGTTATCGGCACCGATATATTCGAGGCCGAATCGCTCGGGAAGATTGTAATCAACCTGCACCGTGCCGAGTTGCCATTCGCGGCCGATGACATCCTTCACCACAAAATCAATCTTCGGACCGTAAAAGGCCGCCTCGCCAGGTTCTTCGGTAAACTCGGTCCCGAGGGTCGCGGCCGCTTCACGCAGCGCTGACTCGGCACGGTCCCACTTCTCGGGATCTCCCACATACTTGGTCGAATCGGGATCCCGCAACCCAACGCGGACCCGGTAATCGTTCATCCCGAGAGTTCCCAATACGATCTTGACGAGCTCAAGACAGCCTATGATCTCATCCCGGACTTGATCTTCGGTGCAAAAAAGATGCGCGTCGTCCTGCGTGAAGCAACGAACCCTCGTCATCCCGCCCAGTTCACCGGACTGCTCCCATCGATATACGGTGCCGAACTCGGCCAGTCGCACCGGCAGGTCCCGGTAGCTGTGGTGATTGCTCTGAAATATTTTAATGTGATGAGGGCAGTTCATCGGCTTCAGGAGAAAGCCGTCGATCTCTCCCGATTCGAGCCGGTTCGAGAGTTCCCCGCATCCGCACCCCTCGTCGGCGAGCGCTTTCAGACTCTCCCTCTCGACCACCGGCGGAAACTGCGATTCCGCATAGTAGGGAAAGTGACCCGAGGTCCGGTAAAGCCCGAGTTTTCCGATGTGCGGGGTGAAAACCTGACTGTAGCCCTGACGCTCAAGATGAATGCTGATGAAGTTTTGCAACTCCTGCCGGATCACGGCTCCGTTGGGCTTCCAGAGAATAAGTCCCTGACCGACTGCTTCGTCGATATGGAAAAGATCGAGCTCCTTTCCCAGCTTGCGATGATCGCGCAGCTTTGCCTCCTCTAACCTTTCAAGGTGCTCGGTCAGCTCCTGCTTGTTCTTAAACGCGGTTCCGTAAACCCTCTGCAACTGGGGATTCGACGCATCGCCCTTGTAGAAGGCGCTCGCGACATTCATGATTTTGAAAGCCTTGCAATTGCCGGTGCGAGGAACGTGCGGTCCCGCACAAAGATCCCAGAAGTCGCCGTTCTTATAAATGGAAATGGCTTCGCCTTGGGGAATGTCACCGAGGAGGTCAATCTTAAACTGGCTCGGGACAGTGCGCTCGGCGAGCGCGGCGAGACGGCCGGACGTTGCCAGCACAAGGGCGTCCTCCCGGGAAACTTCGATCCGCTCGAACACCTGATTCTCTTTTACGATAGCGAGCATCTCGGCCTCGATTTTTTCAAAGTCGTCGGGAGTGATGCGATGGGAAAGATCGACATCGTAATAAAAACCATTTTCCACCGGCGGCCCGCCTGCGAACTGGGCATCGGGCCAGAGCTTTGCAATCGCGGTGGCGAGAATATGAGCGCAGGAATGACGCAAGCGATCGAGCTCAGACATCTGACCTCGCTCTTCCAGGGATTTTCGCTGATGTTCTTGGGAGTCCGCCATGTTCAAAAAAATTTCGGGTCAACAAAGTACGTATTTTACAGCAATTACAAACGGGAATGCGAGCCAAAGCAGGCAAATACCTCACGAAATGCCAACATAATCCTCAAGAACCGGCATTGTCTCGTCAATTGAAGCACCCCTCTCGCAAATTGCCGCTTGAATCCCCCGGTAAAGGCAGGACAATACGACCCGCGCAGGTTCCGACCTCGACGGGGTGTAGCACAGCTTGGTAGTGCGCCTGTTTTGGGAACAGGAGGTCGCTGGTTCGAATCCAGTCACCCCGATTTTTTCGCGAAGCGAAAGAATGAGGAAAAGACTGGATGAGAACCAGCCCGCCGGTTTGCCTGCCACGTCGCGGGAGCGATCGCATCAAGTGAGCAAAGCGAACCACACCGCAGAACGCGGCGACGAAGGAGCGCGTTAATCCAGTCACCCCGATTTTTTCGCGAAGCGAAAGAATGAGGAAAAGACTGGATGAGAACCAGCCCGCCGGTTTGCCTGCCACGTCGCGGGAGCGATCGCATCAAGTGAGCAAAGCGAACCACACCGCAAAACGCGGCGACGGAGGAGCGGGTTAATCCAGTCACCCCGGGGGCATTCTCGCTTGCCGCAGCATAACAGCGTCCCCGACAGGAATCGAACCTGTATCTAAGGTTTAGGAAACCCTTGTTCTATCCGTTGAACTACGGGGACTGAGCCCCTAGATTACACGGGAAGCAGAGGGTCTCAAGCGTCAGTTTCCCCTGAATTCGCAAACATGCCGTCTCCGTTAAAGGTTTCGGGCAGTGCCCCAGGGCCCCCAATTCTGTTTTTAATCCGTCGCATTCCATGGTTGCGATAAAATTCCGAATCCGATACAGTCCCCTCATGAAATTCTCCCGCCTTCTCCTTCCAGCCCTTTTACTCGCTTCTCTGAACGCTTTCAGCCAGGAGGCGGCAACCTCAAATATCCCGCCGGATCCGTTTGGCGAAGGCGAAAAGCAGGAGAAA
The DNA here is from genome assembly GCA_017991025.1 of Verrucomicrobiales bacterium. Taxonomy (GTDB): domain Bacteria; phylum Verrucomicrobiota; class Verrucomicrobiia; order Verrucomicrobiales; family DEV007; genus Arctic95D-9. Next base: position 4,415 of record JAGNMT010000010.1, on the reverse strand, counting down.
GCCGCCGAGTTTGCCATGAAAGTGGATCGCACCCGGGGAACCTTCACCCTGGACGCCAAGGACGGGACCTATGTCCCGGGAAGCCATTTCGCCAACTGGAACTGGACAATGAAGCTCGACCGGTGGGGAAATTATTATGCCGGTCTTGTTTATGATTCGCTCCGGCCAAAACTCGGCGTTCAGCTAAAAGTGGGAAATGATGCCGTGCTCAAGAGCTACGCACCGCGAACGAATCCACTGAGCAACAATGAACCTCTCATTCTGGGTTCGATATACCTTGCCGAAAAGGGAGACTATCCCGTGATGCTGTTAACCGGCGACCAGTCCAACGTGCCGGCGTTTCAGGTCAAAGGCATTCACTTCACACCCGCGCCGGAATCCGAGCCTCATGGCCAGTCGATCGACGGCTCCATTGAATTGAATGCCAAGTCCGCGACCGTCTACGCCGAAGAAATGCGCTACGAGCCGAAGCCCGAAAAGAACTGTCTAGGCTATTGGAAACTCAAAGAAGACTGGGCCGAGTGGGTTTTCGAGGTGAGTACTCCCGGAAAGTTCGACATCACACTCCATTATGGATGCGATTCCGGCAGTCAGGGCAGCAAAGTCGCATTACTACTCAATGATCAGACCCTGGAATTCTCCGTCGAGGACACCGGCGGATTTCAAAAATGGCGTGAGCTGAAAATAGGGAGCGCCGATTTGAAAGTGAAAGGCGAAAACCGTCTCGCCATCGTTCCTCTCGAGAAGAAGGGTGGTGCCGTCATGGACGTGCAGAAGGTTGTGCTCAATCCTGTGCCATGAGTTCGCTCGCAGGATCACGTCACCCTGTCGACGTGTCCCTGTCTGTTTCTGAGTTCCCGGACTGGCTCAGTCCCATTTTTGTCCGGGATCTCCGCCAGGGGCTTCGCGCCCGATTCTTCGTCTGGGGGTTTCTCGTTCTCCAGAGTATCGCGATGCTTGCGGCCCTGGTCGAATGGGCCGTCATGGAATTACTTGGCACCTCGGGCATCGGGCCCCTTTTCTCCGGCGCATTCGCCGGGATCACCTCGATCGTCTTTGGCCTGCTTCTCCCGCTGTCGCTTTTTGATGCGCTGCAACCGGAGCTGGGAAGAGGAAGAAATGTAGAACTCCTTCTCACGTCGCAGCTCTCCCGCTGGCAAATCGTCAGAGGGAAACTGCTCGTGGCCTCAACTCTGAGCACCCTCTTACTGACCTCTCTCCTGCCTTACTTTTTGATCCGTTACTTTCTCGGAGGCGTTGAGCTGACAACCCTGTTCGGAACGATGTTCAGCCTCCTGTTTTCGAACATGGCAATGAATGCGATCATTATCGGAGCATCTGCCTTCTCCAGCTATGTCTGGCGTCTTTTTATCATTCTGCTGCTGGTATTATTCTACAATTTTTCAAGCGGAAGTTACGCTATCCGGTCGGCGATAATGGGGGGCAGCCCGGCCAACGCCGCGCTCGATCTCGCCGGCCGTGGCCTTATAACAGCACTCTGCATTATCCTCTCTCTGCAACTGGGCCGCTCAAAATTGAAGCTTGATTCAAACTCGATCGATCCTCCAACCACCGCTCTGATTTTTATTTTCATGTTTCTCACCCTCCTGATACACACGCTAGCCCTATCGCTCGGAGGGACGACCGTGAGCCTCGTCACTCTCGCGATTCTAATCGCCCTCGCCCTCCTCATTGATCGCAGTCCCCGTCTCAAAAATGACTTGAAGACAGAGCGGGACAGGCCTCTTTTCTGATACGTCTCATGGCCCACTCCGAACTCTACTCCACCGTTCTCGCCGCCTTTTCAGAAGCAGGCTGGGCCTTTACCGAAGTCGCGGGACGGGAGGTGATTCGCGCCGGTTTCGAAGCGCACCATACCCGGGTAGATCTGCACCTGCAGGTATTCGAGGCCCTCGCCGCCGTCTCTGTCGTTTCGGAGTCTCCGCGGAGATCACATGATCCCCTCCATCGGGACCGGGTCGCCGAATTGGCCATGCGCGTGAACCAGACCCTAACCGTGGGAAATTTCGAAATGGATTGGGATGCCGGTCAGCTTGTCTTCCGGGTATCAAACCTTTTCCCGACACCGCAGGGAGATCTCTCCATCATCCAGGGTCTCGTCCACACGACGATCGGCGAAATGGATCGCATCGCACCGCTTGAAGCAATCCTGCTTCGCGCAGAAGGCTCCGCGCTTGCCGCCCTGAATATTCCGGCGCTTTTGGGAAGGGAGGACCTTCTTCCCGAAATCGTCGCGCCTGAATCCAATGCCCCGTAATGGACGACGCGTATCCAGTCGATGAGGAAATTTTTGTCCTTAAGAAAGGCAGGAAGCTCGGGCCTTTCGAGATTAATGAACTCCTCGACGGACTGGAAGAAGGCGAGTTCTCCTACGAAGACATCTGCCTTAGGGCTGGCGCTACCGAATGTGAACGCCTCAAGGATGTTCTCGACTGGGAAAAATCCGATCTTTCGATCTCACGCCGTGCGCGGACTCGCAGCCGCGAATCAGGCTCCACTTCCTCCGAAGGCCCGCCTTACGAAACGGAATCCGACAACCCGGTTACCGACACCAGAACTCTCCTCTACGCCGGACATCCGTCCATCGTGAGCAGCCCCCTGGCTCTCTTTTGCCTGGTCGCGGGAGTCACCGGCGGGATCTGGCTGTTTCCAATTGATCCCACGTTCACCGCCGCCGGAATCGGAATCTCACTCCTCGGTCTGGTTTATCTAAGTTTCATACGATTCACCCGCGACTATCAGATCATGCCAAGGCGGGTCGAGATGGTCACAGGCCTGATCGCCCGGAGTTCAAAAGAAGTCCGAATCGGCGACATCCGGGCGATCAACGTGACGTGCCGGGGGCTAACCGGAATGCTTGGAATAGGCACTGTCGATTTCTTTACCACCGGTGACTCGCCCGAAGTGAGTTTTCATCAGATCTGGGCGGCAACAAAAGTCAAAGCTCTGGTTCGACGACTTCAGGACGCGATTTAGGCTATTGTCAGACCAGGGGTGCCCCCACTGCTATAATGATGCGAATGGTGATCCACGCAATGGGGCCAGCCATTAGAACGGCATAAATCCGGTTGACCAGCTTCGCGATATTCGAGCGCTGAAGCTGTCGTCGATAGCGCTCTGATATCCAAATAAACGTCACCAGAATAGGCAGAAATAGTGACGTAGTCATGGCGCTGTATTGAATGACTGGATTGCCCACTCCCGTATAAAGGAGCGTCACCGAAACCACCGCTCCCAGGAAAAGTAGCATCCAGCGGGCACTGGTACCCCGCACCTGCCAGACTTCATCTTTCTGATGAAATGCCGCCCAACGATGAATGCCGGCAATGACGAGGAACACAAAAAAACCGTAGATGAGTATCCATCCCCCGCGCCCAAGAACACTCGACTTCACCTGTGCGAGGGCCCCCTCCCAGCTCCGTTTCACCAAAGCCGCACTGCCATTTTCCCGGATATACTTAACCGGTCCCGGCTTTTCGCTCATCGTTAGTGCAGAGAGTTCCGCCTTTCCGGGATGCTCCTGTTGAAAGCGCACCGCCTCGGAAGGAGTGTCAAACCAGACATAATAATCCTGATAGGAATGAAAGGGGTCTCCGAATTGAGTGTTCGCGTAACTCAGGCGAGGCCCGGTGACGAGGAGGAATGCCGAAATCATCATCGCAAACCCGACCAACTGATTTGATGGGCTCCAGATCCCGTCGTTCCCCTTATCTTTTCGGGAACTCAACGCAACCCAGATGGAACGGGCGACGGAAACAACGACAAAACCGAAGACAAGGGGCCAGATAAGAGGTTTTGCGAGGTAGCTTAACCCAAGAAGCACGCCGAAAACCCCATATAACCAAAGGACGTTCTGCCTGATCAAACTTAGCGCACAAAGCCAGGTCAGAACAACAAGCAGGTAATAAAGTGCATCGGGACTGAAATAGGCAGACCGCTCAAGTATGATGCCAAAACCGCCCATGAGAATGATAGCCGCCGCGCCCGAAAAGGAGAACGCCTTTGCGGCAGCGATTCCGAATGCAAGAAGGAGCCCGCCCGACAGAATCAAGTTCAACCATTTTCCCGCCTCAAAAACCACATCAGGCGGCTCAGTGGCATAGCCACGCAACAACCACGGAAAGAGCGGATCAACGATACCATCGGTGTATTGCGGAAAAGCCTTCGTGAAAACCGAAGAGATCGAAGTTTCACCCCTCTTTGCTGGCCCGCTGATCGAAGCTGATTGATAGACAGCATCAATAAAACCGGCTTGAGGCTGTCCCGTTCTGACGGTGTTCTTCTCAAGGATCAGGGTAGCACCGAGATAGCTGTATGCCCATGCATACACCACCAGAATCGAAAGAAAAAGCACCCAAGGTCCGAGCGTTTTTCGGGAATCTGCAAAACTAATA
>JAGNMT010000289.1 GCA_017991025.1 Verrucomicrobiales bacterium | reverse complement strand
TTGCCCATCCCACGAAACGCCTTCTCAGGCTTTCTGTGCCCCGGAACGCCGTAGTCGATGATGTGAAAATATCGAGGAAGAACTAGTTGGTCAGGCCGGGGCCGGCGGGATCCTGTTGCTAAAAGGGAGCTCTCAAAGCCGTCCGCCTGCCGAATTTCCGGAATATCGGTCCTCGTTCGGCATCATGTCGAGTTATTGAACCACCCGGTCTCTATTCGCCTCTAGTCTGGTCTGGCAGAATCGGAGTCACGAACCTTTACACTTCGCCTAATTATGGCAGATTTAAGGCCGCTCTCGGCTCACTAAAAACCCCAATAGTCCACCAATACGGTTTGAACGGCTCCCCGCCCCGCCTTTACAGCCCCAATCCGAGTCCTGCACAGTTATTTCATGTCAAAGAATCTTAGTCATCTTTCCTTCCGCAAGGGCATCGAAAAAAACCTCTTCGAGCGTATGGTCACCGCCGCCGATGAAACGGGAACTGCGGAAAACCCCGAGTTTGTCCGATCCCTCGGGGAGGAATCCCTCTTCGGTGATGCCGTGACTCTCGGCGCGGTCTCGTTTTACGATTTCACGAAGGCGGAGAATGCCGACAAAAAAATCCTGATCTGCAACGGGTCGGCCTGCCTCTGCGCCGGCACGCAGGAGAAACTGCACCATGAACTTGAGGGCCGTTTTAAGAAGGAGGAAATCGGCCATATCTGCTGCCTCGGACGCTGCCATCAGGGTGATGCCTTTCAATTTCAGGGGAAAAACTATTCGGGTCAGACGGACGCCGCCTTGAAATCCCTTTTCGAAACCGGCGAGGGTGATGACTCGGACAATTACGCTGTCGTATCGACGCTGGAGCCCCCCCAGTTGACCGCACCATTCCCCGGCCTTGAGGCCTATTATGCCCCTTTCCGCGATCTGATCGCAAAAGGAGATCGCGAGGGCCTCGCTGCCGAGTTGAAGGATAGCGGCCTGCGCGGACGCGGTGGCGCGGGTTTCCCGCTGCACTTCAAATGGGCGGGGGCAAAGTCCTCACCCGGTCCGGTGAAGTACATCGTTTGCAACGCCGACGAGGGGGATCCGGGGGCCTACATCGACAAGTATCTTATGGAACTCCAGCCGCACTCGGTGCTGCTGGGCATGATGGTGGCCGGCTGGTATGCGGGAGCGGACGTCGGCATTCTCTACATCCGCGCCGAATATCCGGACTCCGTGCGCATCATCGATGAAGCGATTGCCGGGTTGCACGCCGCGGGATTGCTCGGGGAAAACATCCTCGGGAGTGGGTTTAACTTTTCGCTGAAATCGATCAAAGGGGCGGGAGCCTACATTTGCGGCGAGGAAACCGCGCTGCTCTCCAGCATCGAAGGCCAGCGTCCCGAGGTGCGCACCCGTCCGCCCTTTCCCACGGTCGAGGGCCTCTTCCGTCGCCCCACAATCGTGAACAATGTCGAGACCTTTTCTAACATTCATGCCATCCTCACCCTCGGTGGAAAAGGCTATGCCGCGATCGGGACCCCGCAGAGCACGGGACCAAAACTGGTTTCGCTGGACTCGCATTTTGTGAATCCCGGGATATACGAAGTCGCGATGGGCACTCCCCTGCTCGATGTCATCAATCTTGCAGGAGGGTTCAAAACGAAGATCAAGGCCATTCAAATCGGCGGCCCCCTCGGCGGCATCGTGCCGATCTCTCACGTCGATCAGCTCACGGTGGATTTCGAAAGTTTCAAGAAAGCAGGATTCCTCCTGGGTCATGCCGGAGTCGTAAGTATTCCCGAGTCCATGCCGATGATTCAATACATCCAGCATCTTTTTCAGTTCACCTCGGACGAGAGTTGCGGCAAGTGTTTCCCCTGCCGTCTCGGCAGCACCCGCGGAAAAGAACTCATCGCCAAGGCTCGCGAGGACGACACCTACAAAATCGACCGTGAACTGCTCGACGATCTCCTCGACACGATGGAGATCACCTCCCTCTGCGCTCTCGGTGGCGGCGTCCCACTCCCTATCAAGAACGCCCTGCAACATTTCGAATCCGAACTGGCCCCCTACTTCGCCAACAAACTTCAAGCCACCCGCAGGCCCTAACAAGCCGATTATTGCTCAGTTCTTAACTCCTGAATTCCTCAATTCCTGAATTCCTCTCCCTCTCAACTCCGCCCTCCCATGGTCCAGGATCTCACCACACTCACTGCCTACATCGATGGCGAACCGTTTCTCTTCGATGACGGCGACACGCTGCTGAATTTCATCGACCGGCATCGCGGACGCGGTCATGTCCCGACACTCTGTGACGCACCGCAGCTCGCACCTTACGGAGCATGTCGCGTTTGCTCCGTCGAGGTCGCTTTGCAGGAGGACGGCCCCCGTCGTGTCGTGGCGTCCTGCCACACACCGCTAACAGCGGGCATGCATGTCTTCACCGAATCGAAAAAAGTTCGCTCGCTCCGGCGCAACATCGTCGAGCTCGTCCTCACCGATCACCCGCTCGACTGCCTCACCTGCGAAGTCAACGGCAACTGCGAATTGCAAACGGTCGCAGCAAAGGTCGGCATCCGGGGCGTGCGTTATCCCGCCGGGGCGAACCATCTGGATCGCAAAAAGGATCTTTCGCATCCCTACATGACGAGCGATCTGTCGAAGTGTATCAACTGCTCCCGCTGCGTCCGCGCCTGCGACGAAGTGCAGGGTCAGTTCGTGCTTTCCATGCACGGGCGAGGATTCGAGTCGCGCATCATCAAAGGGCTCGACACCACCTTTGAAGACTCACCCTGTGTCTCCTGCGGTGCCTGCTCCCAGGCCTGTCCCACTTCGGCAATCAGTGACCGCTTTCAGTCGAAATCGATCGAGGCCACGAAAAAGACGCGGACGATCTGCACCTATTGTGGTGTCGGTTGCAACCTCACTGTATCGACCAAAGGCAACGAGATTCTCAGTATTCAGGCACCGGTCGACGCCGAAGTGAATCATGCCCACACCTGTCTGAAAGGGCGATACGCTTTCCGGTTTTACAATCACCCCGACCGCCTCCAAAAACCGCTCATTCGCACCAACGGGCATTTCGAAGAGGCGACCTGGGAGGAGGCCTACGATCACATTGTCAACAATCTTACCCGCATCAAAAACGAACACGGTGGCCAGGCCATCGCGGGGATCTCTTCGGCCCGCTGCACGAATGAGGAAAACTACCTCATGCAGAAATTCATCCGTGCGGTCATGGGCACCAACAGCATCGACTGTTGCGCCCGCGTCTGCCATTCTCCCACCGCCTGGGGCATGCAGCACAGTTTCGGTACCGGCGCGGCGACAAACTCGTATGAGGACATCGAGCACACCCGCTGCATCATGGTCATCGGGGCCAACCCGACAGAAGGTCACCCCGTCACCGGTGCGCGCCTCAAGCAACAGGTCATGAAGGGCACACCCCTCATCGTCATTGATCCCCGCAAAATCGAGATCGTGCCCTACGCCAAACATCACCTCCAGCTCCGTCCGGGAACGAATGTCGCCCTGCTGAACATGATGGCGCGTTACATCCTCGACGAGGGCCTCGTGAAGCGTGACTTTGTCGAGAAACGTTGTGAAGACTGGGACACTTTCGAGGCCGGTCTAAGGGCCCTCGACCTCGACGATCTGGAGCGCATCACCGGCGTCGAAAAGGAAAAAGTCCGTGCTGCCGCCATCGAATACGCGAGCAGCGAAGCCTCCATGAGCTTCCACGGACTGGGCGTGACAGAACACCAGCAGGGCGCTAAAACCGTCATGCTGATCGCGAACCTCGCGATGATGACCGGCAACATCGGACGCCCCGGCGTCGGAGTGAACCCTTTGCGCGGGCAGAACAACGTGCAGGGAGCTGCCGACATGGGTTGTCAACCGCACCAGGGAGCCGGCTATTTCGAGATCGATGATGCGAAGGCGCACCAACGCTACGAGGAGTTCTACGGTGTGAAACTGAGCGAAGAACCGGGCTGGAAAATCCCGCAAATGTTCGATGCCGCACTCGACGGGCGTCTCAAGGCACTCTGGCTCATGGGCGAAGACATCGTGCAGACCGATCCCGATTCCGAACATGTGAAACACGCGATGAACAGCCTCGATTTCCTCGTTGTACAGGAGATCTTCATGACCGAAACCGCGAAATACGCCAATGTCATCCTGCCCGCCTCGTCCTTTCTGGAGAAGAGCGGCACCTTCACCAATGCCGAGCGCCGTGTGCAACGGGTTCATGCCACCGTGAAACCGCTTGAGGGCACCAAGCCGGACGGCCAGATCATGTGCGAAATCATGCAGCGCTTTGGCTATCCTCAGGAGGACTACACACCAGACGGGGTTCTTGCCGAAATCGCACAGATCGTGCCGTTTTTTGCGGGAGCGACCTGGGAAAATCTCGGGGACAACGGCAAACAGTGGCCCATCGCCAAAGGCGGCATCGACACGCAAATCCTGCATCAGGAGACCTTCAAACGGGGACTCGGGAAATTCCATTTCTTCCCCTGGCAGGAGTCAACCGAACTCGAAACCCACGGGCGCGAATTCCCCTTCATCCTCACGACCGGTCGCATCCTTGAGCATTACAACTGCGGGACGATGACCCGGCGCACCGGCAACAGCGAAATCGTGAGCCGCGACGAACTCTCCATCAATCCGCAGGACGCCGCGAAGAAGAACATTGAATCCGGCGACTACGTAAAACTTTTTTCCGCCCGCGGCGAAGTGACCCTGCCCGCCCGGATCACGGATGAAGTGAAGCCGGGTATCATCTACACCACCTTCCACTTTCCCGAACACATGGTGAACAATGTCACCGGTCCCGGATGCGACGCCGACACCCTGTGTCCCGAATACAAAGTCGTCGCCGCCGATATCGAGCGAGTTCCGACGAAGTCAAAAAAGACTCGTGTTGACAGGGAATCGGTCGGGACCGTTTGAAGTGAAGAGGGTCGGGTCAGGGATACAAGAGGGTCAGGTCTAAGCGCTGGCAGCACGCGACTGCGTCTCTTGGCCAATCGCCGTCAATACGGCACGCTATCCCTGTGCTGAATCGTTCACGCATCCGATCCGTCATCCTGGCGGGAATTACGCTTGGCCTGATAGCGATGGTCGTCGCCGGGTTGCGGGCGGACGAAAAAGCCAGGGTGCTCCCCCGGGCATTTCTGCCTTTGACGCAGCATCCGCTTCCCGAAGTGCAGGACACCCATTGGCCGAAGAACCGGATCGACTATTTCATTCTCTCGCAGATGGAAAAGGCGGGACTCTCTCCTGCCGCCCCTGCGGACAACCGGATCCTCTCGCGCCGACTCAGTTTTGATCTCACTGGACTCCCGCCGGAGGAATCCGCAAACTCCGATCTCAAATCTCAAATCGAGACCCTCCTTGCTTCACCCCACTATGGCGAACGCTGGGGACGGCACTGGCTCGATCTTGCCCGCTATGCCGACGTTACCGAGGAATGGTCGGAGGCCAAGAG
>JAGNMT010000288.1 GCA_017991025.1 Verrucomicrobiales bacterium | reverse complement strand
GTAGAGGACCTGGTGCCGATTCAGAAGGAAATTGAGAGATTGCTTGCCGACCTGAAGGAGCGGACCGGACTTACGACAGAACTTACCGGTGCGCCGGTGCTTCGTGTCCAGATCGTGGAAACCACGCGTCGGGAGCAAATGCTCTTTTCCGGAGGCGGCGCGATTCTTGGTGCCCTGATTGCCCTGTTGGTCTTTCGACGGATTGCCGTCCTGGCGATCACTTTCCCCGTTCCGCTGGTTGCAGCGGGATGGACGATGGGGGCAATGGGACTGGCTGGCGAGCCGATCAACGTGATGAATAACATGATTCCGGTTCTCATTATGGTGATTGCCCTGACTGACACGACGCATCTCGTTTATGCGATCCGCCGCCACGCCGCCAGCGGTAAAAGTCCCGGGCCCGCTGCTTGTGCCGGGCTCTCAGAGGTTGGAAGAGCATGTTTCATGACCTCCTTAACGGCGGCCACCGCAGACGCGTCGCTGGCCTTCTCAAGTAATGCCCTTGTCTCGCGTTTCGGTCTGGCCTGCGCGGGGGGAACTATCCTTGTCTTTTTTGCGGTTATTCTAGTTGTGCCGCTGCTTTCCTGTACTTTTCTGGGCAAACATCTGCTCCCAAAAAATGCCGTGCCGGAACCGGGATCGTGGTCAGGTTTTGCGAAGATAGCGGCGCTGGTGTCACGATTTCCCCGCTCCATCGGAGCATTCGGCCTGATCGTGACGATCTCCTCCGGCATCATCTGCTTCCAGCTCGACTTCGACTACCGGTACCGCGAGAATCTCGATACAGATTCAAAGGATTTTTTGGCCATCGACACCCTCGACAGGGAATTCGGCGGATCTCAGCCTCTCTCGATGGTTGCAACCTGGCCCGATGGTAAAACAGCGGACGAGGCGGGGCTCAATCAAGTGCTGGAGGAAGTTCACCACGCGCTCGAAATTCCCGAATGGACAGGTCGGGCATTTTCAATTCGGAGTTTGATCGATGCTTTTGATCTTGAATCAGAGGTTGCTCCAGTGAGGGCCCTGATCACTGAGGCTCCGGAAGGGGCGATCAACGGGTTGCTTGATGAAAAAAATCACTCCGCTCTTGTCAACGTGCCTCTCCGGGATGCCGGATCACAAGCGCTGTTTCCCGTACTTGATGAGATTGAGCGAAAATTGCGAGAGATTGAAACGGGTCACCCCGGATATCAATTGCGCCTGGTCGGATTGACCGCCGCTTCGGTTCGTACCAGCCAATTGATGATCAGTGAACTGGCGATCGGGCTTTTCACCGCCGCGTTTGCCATCTTTGGAATGATCGGACTGTTCCTGCGATCCTTCGAACTGGGCTTAAAGAGCATACTCCCCAACCTGTGTCCCATGGTTGCCGCAGGGGCGGGCCTTGTCGCGTTCGGGTTGCCCATCCAATACATCAGCGCGATTGCCTTGTCGCTCTGTCTGGGGGTGGCGGTGGATGACACGATTCATATTCTCTTCCACTTCCGGGAGAACCGCCGCAAAGGACTCGATCCCGAGGCTGCGGTGGCTGAGACACTGACCACCGTTGGCGCGTCGCTGGTGACTTCCACGGCTATCCTGATTGCCGGATTCGCCCTGCTTCAGATTAGCTCGCTGCCAACCGTGCGCTTATTCAGTTGGCTGGCGATGTTGACTCTGGCCGCGGCTCTGTTTGCGGAACTTTGCATCACGCCCGCTTTCCTGCTGATCCGCAGGGTTAAATCCGGTGGCTCAGGGCGGGCCAAGCTCACAATCGGAGCCGATTTCCCGACGGATTAATGGATCACTTCGTCTTTGCTCACTTCGACCGGAAAAAGTATTTTGTCGGTGCAGGTCCTATCAAAAAGTGAAAGGGTCCGCCGAATCTGGGAGAAGAGGAAGGAACAGGGTCGTTTCATGGACGAAAGAGGGTTCGATGGGGGATTCGAACTGATCCAGTCTCTCCGGCAACCGGGAAGGAAGCAATCCCGCAGCCGTAAGAAGATTGTCAGGCCGGGGGGAGATGGCGGGTCGGGAAAGGGGCGGACTCAAAACGCTTTCCTCGAACCATTACCGCGCTACCAGTATGACGATCATGGCAAACTCCATTCGTCCCTGGTATTGGCCGGAAAACGGACAACCCGAAAGAACCGAACCGTTCACCTGGATTGTCAAAGACACCATTGCCGCGTCCTGGTGGCCGGATCCTTATGTCTTCGAGGTTTATCGGGAGAATAAGATTCGCGCCGTCGTCAATTGTTGCGAGTTCGACAACCGGCGCGACGTGCCGAAACATTTTTCCTACTATCATATCAACGTGCCTGACTACGGCGTTCCGACCGACGACCAGATTCAACGGTTTCTGGAGATCATGGATCACCACCACGAGACGAAGGAGGCAGTGGTGATTCATTGCGTGGCAGGATGCGGCCGCACCGGTCAGTTCATCGTCGCCTGGTGCGCGAGGGCTGGATTTATTCCCCGCGGGACCGACCCCGTGGACTGGATTCGGGCGCGCCGGAAGTGTTGTCTCGAAACCGGCGAGCAAATCAAATGCGTCCGCCGGCTCACCGAAAAGTACCGGAAGTGAACATTCATCGGTGATGGATGGTTCACGGAATGGGGATCGCTGCGGTGCCCGGCTCGTTCCGGCGCGGGCTCTGGTAGATCTCGCGGATCTCTTCGTCAGTGAGAGCGCTGCGATAGACACGCACCTCGTCGATCGTGCCGTTGAAGTTCTGCGCATTTCCGTCGTGCACGGCACCGAGCGTGACCCACATTTCATTCGTCTGATAGTCCACCGTCTCAGTAGTCTTCACTTCACTGACAGGCGTGCCATTCACAAAAACAGTGATGATGCTCTGTCCCGATGAGGCCTTTTGGATCCTGCCGGTGACAAAGGACCATACATTCAGCGGCAGCAGGCCCGGGGAGTCAGCCCATACGTGCTGGTTGAGATGGGGAACATTGCCTGGTTTGACGATAATCTCATTGGGCAGCATCGTGAAAGAAGGGTCACTCGTCACGGATCGGTCGGAGCGGAAGCGGACCTGCCCGCTGTCGAGAATAGTGAGTTGCCACGGGTCGCGTCCGACCCGCCGGTCGCCGAACCAGACGATCTGACTGCTCTTCCACGTGACTGGCTTCACCCACGCCGAAACCGTGACAGAATCGACGACCGTGAACGCCGCTGAAGGATTCGTGTACATGCCCGATTTTTCGCCATAGAAAAAGCGCATCGCGCGACCGTCGACTCCCGCAACCGCCTCGACGCGACCACTATTGATGAGAGCATGCTGTCCCGCGGCGAGATCCTCACGCGGAGATTTCCCGTCAAAGGTCCAGTGGGCGACGAGGTCACGATCAAACGCGAGCGGACCGGGTAATCCGGGCGGCGGGAGCGTTGCGGGCGGGTAGACGGTCCGTCCGGTCCGTGCATTTGCTGCCGGAGCTTCGATCTGCGGATCGCCACCGGTGCCTCCCGATTTTCCGGAAAGTCCGGGGATTCCCATCCATGAGGAAACTCCGCCCGCCAAAAGGAGAACCGCCGCCGCCACGGCCATCTTTCGGGAAATTCTCGAGACGGGCTTTGACAGTTTCAGACGACTCAGTTGCTCCGCCGCGTCCGCATTATCGGGGTCGATCTCGAGGCTTTTCCTGAACAGGGTCTCCGCCCGATCCCGCGTTGAGCGAGCCCCTGTCTCCTTCCATCGGCCGAGGTGGGCCTTCCCGCAATCGACCAGAACATCCGCCCGATAAGGAGCAATCGCCGCAGCGTGCTCCAGGTCCGTGATCGCATCGGTGTAGTTCGCGAACTTCAGAAAATTCCGGCCCTTCGCCAGATGCCCCTTCAGTTGTTCACACAGATTCTCCCAATCCTCCTCGGTCAATCCGGCGTTGCGGGCGATCTCTTTGAGCTTTTCCTCCGACAATGGCTGCCGTGGTTCGGCCAGCTGAATTCCGAGCGCCTTTTCCAGAAAATTGGAGACGTCGGCGGAGAATAGATCAGGTCCCATGAGCAAAACCTGTCAGAAAATTCGCTGAAAGACAATCGTATTATCCTAAATCCGGGTTTCAAGTTGCAGGTTCCACGTTCCAATTTCTCTGAATCAGGGTGATACGAGACAATGCCAGCACACTCAAAAGGTGAAGGAGGCAACGGTCACAACTCGTTGACTTTCACGACGTGAAACTTTGAACTTTGAACAGGGTTTTAGATTGAGGGATTCCTTAGGGAATCAGCGTCTTGAGTGATGAGCGACGATCTTGCTCACCAGATTGAAAAGCCCCAACAGAATCGCCATCCCCAGGCCAGCCAGACATACGAGCGAGCCAATCGCGACCAAAAAGAATGGTTCGTGCAAAACGCCCTGTGCATCCAGCGAGCCGCCGATGAAACGAGCGCCAAGCAGCATCGAGAGTCCGATCGAGAGCACGACCGCAAACACCCGCCACGCGCGGACAAACTTCACCCCGGGGCGAAATGCGTGGGTTGTCGCGAGCAGCCACGCGAGCACATAGCCAATCATGAACAGCGCCGGTAAATCCAACCGAAAGGGCATCTCCGCGATCAGACCGGCGATCGCGACAGGGTCCGCCGTCACCGTTTCGGACGCCGGACTCGATGACAGAGTGAGGAAGGGGACCATGAGCATGGCGTTGAGCTGACGTAGGGTGGGACCAGGAACCGGAAGTTTCATGCCGGCAGAGTCGCGCCGGTCCGTGAAAGCAGGATGAAGTGCGGATGAAATTTCGATGAATTCGACCCGGGACTCCAGGCACTCGTCAGGGAGCGATTTCCCGTGAGTTCCTGTTCCGGAGGCTGAAACACGAGCGGACGGGGAAGCCCGCACGGCGTCGATGGGCACGAGGGCGGAGGCGAGAGGGTTGAGCGGGTGAGCCATGGAGATTGGCTCGATCCGATGACAGACGATCGCGCGTCACTGATTGATCCCTCCGGGCTTGCTTCCGCAAAATCGGCCCACGGCTTCACTCCACCCGATCCGTCTTCACCGGTTCCGCATCCGGAACGGCGGCGAGGAAGGCATTGAAGTCTTTTCTCGGTTGAGTGCATTCGGCTTTCGGGTCAGTCCTAGAATTTAGAATGTGAGCACCATTCGGAGTCGCGTTCAGGCAACGAGTTACCTATCTTCGCCATCAACAAGATCGACGAACGATTCCCACTCTCCAAGCCCAACTCCATCAGCTCCCCCACAATCAACAGTCTCCGATCCCCGGAGAAATCGAAACGGGTACGGGCCTGGGAGAAGACATGGAAGAAATTCTAAATTCCAGGACTGACCCCTGGACCCTGAGAAGGTGAGCGGGAGGGTGATGCGTGAAAAACTGGTCTGCTTTTGCCGTGAATGGCGAAAGGTAAAGTCGGCGGAGAGTCGATATACCTGGAGATGACCGTTGGTTGAATGTGTTTCAGGTCACTTTGGTTCGTTGGCCTGAGGAGGATTCGCTGGAATCGTGAAAAAGATCGAC
>JAGNMT010000285.1 GCA_017991025.1 Verrucomicrobiales bacterium | reverse complement strand
GAGCTGCTCTGGGAGGACGCCCCGCATCTCATCGTCACCGGAATGAACGATCACGCCGTGCCCGAGGCCATCATCGGCCATGCCTTTCTTCCCGACTCGGCGCGGCGCACGCTCGGGATTCAAAACAACGACGACCGATTCGCCCGCGACGCCTACCTTCTCACCACCCTTATCGAATCGAGACGGAATTCCGGGGGGCGTCTCGATCTCCTCTTCGGACGGCAGGGCACGAGCGGTGATCCGTTGCGGCCCTCACGACTCTTGTTTCAATGTCAGGATTCCGATCTCGCGCAGCGCACCCTCGATCTCTTCAGCGAGAATGAACGGGAACATTCCCCGCTGCCCCGCTCCATCGCCTGGCGCTTGAAACCGTCCGCCCTCTCCCCCGACAATAAAATCTTCCAGCGTATCAGCGTCACCGGCTTCAAAACCTACCTGACCTGTCCCTTCCGCTATTACCTGAAATCCGGTCTCGGCATGGAAAAATTCGAAGCGGGGAAAAGTGAACTCGATTCCCGCGATTTCGGCAACCTCGTCCACGACACGCTCGAGGCCCTCGGACGCCACGAGACCCTTCGCCGTTCGACCGATCCGGCCGAAATCACGGATTTTTTCTTCGAAGAGATCGACCGCTGGCTCGGGAACCGCTTCGGTTCGCGCCTCACCACTCCCATCGTGATCCAGCGCGAAGCCGCCCGCCAGCGTCTCAGCCACTGGGCGGAAATCGAGGCCGCGCAGCGCGCTCAGGGCTGGGAGATCCTCGAAGTGGAAACGCCTTTCGGCAAAGAGGAGTGGCCGGGGGCGGCCCCGCCCTTCAGCATTGACGGCATGCCTGTGACCGGGCGCATCGACCGCATCGAACGCCATGCGCAGCACGGGCTCCGCGTCTTCGATTTCAAAACGATTTCCCCGATGGAGGATGGCCGGCTCAAGACCGTGGATCGTTATCATCGCGTCAATGTGAAACGCACCGAAGATCCCGCGACTTTTCCCGAATGGGCGCTTTGTCAGGATGACAAGGGCAAGGCGCTCCACTGGGTCGATCTCCAGATCCCGCTCTATTGTCTCGCCATGGCCGAACGGTTCCCCGGTGAGAAAATTTCTGCCGGCTACGTGACCCTCGGCAAAACCGAAGCTGAAGTCCGCATCGACGTCTGGGACAGTCTCGATGAAGACACCATCACCTCGGCCCGCATCTGTGCGCAGGGTGTCATCGCCGCGATCCGTGACCGGATTTTCTGGCCACCCAGCGAACAACTGCCCGACTGGGACGACTTCCGCGATTTGCTCTCGCCCACGGCGGAGGAAGCGGTCGACCCGACAGGGTTGGGAGTGGGAGATAACCCTGTCAATTCCTGAACACCTCAATACCTTAACTCCTGAATACCTTAACTCCCAGCAACATCCCCAACGAAATGATCCTCGCCTCGGCCGGGTCAGGGAAGACGTGGCAGCTCACGAACCGCTACATTGCGCTAATGGGTCTGCAGCTCAAGAGCGGCTTGCCAGTGGCCCCCGAGCGCATCATTGCGGTGACGTTCACGCGCAAGGCGGCGGGAGAATTCTTCGACTCCATTCTTGTGAAGCTCGCCAAAGCGGCTGCGAATCCGAAGGACGCTGCGGCACTCGCTGCGGACCCGCGGGATCCTCTCTCGGCTTCACTGGCGACCCTGATGCCGTCGGATTTCGAGGCGCTCCTTCGTGTTTTTATCTCACGCATGCCGAGACTCTTCCTCGGGACCCTCGACAGCTTTTTCTCGAACATCCTCCGGGCCTTCCCCGCCGAGTTCGGGCTCACGAGTGACTTCGAGGTGATGGATGAATACCAGACCGCAGTCGCCCGGTCGCGAGTCTATCAATCCGTTTTCGAACGGCAACTCGGATCGAGTAAAAAGGAGGACCCTGCGCAGAAAGCGTTTCTTGAAGCCTTCCGTCTCGCCACTTTCGGAAATGCGGAGGTTAAAATCACCAAACAGCTCGATGGCTTTATCGACGATCTTCACGACCTCTACCTGAGCGCCCCCGACGAAAAACTCTGGGGCAACGCGTCCGCGATCTGGCAGGACGGGGGCAAACACTGGTTTGTTGAAGGCGTCGATTTCAAAGAGGAATTCACGCGACTCTTCCGTGCCCTCGAAGGACTCGAAAAAGTCGACTGGAAGTACTGGGAGGAATTCCGCGACCAACTGCCGATGCATCAACCGGGCACCCCGATCAAAGGCCGTGTCGAGTACATGATGGACCGGCTTCTCCCCGGCTGGACGGAGATCTCCAGCGGAGCCTTTACCGTAAAACTGAATCGCACCGTGCACGAGCTCGACCGGGCCTGCTGCGATCCGCTCAAGCGCCTCCTCCAGCGTTTTGTCGGTGCCGAGCTCGCCGTGAAGTTACGACGCACCCGGGGCATTTGGGAATTGCTCAGCCTCTACGAATCGACCTACGCCGGTCAGGTGCGGCGTCAGGGACAGCTCACCTTTCAGGATCTCCAGTTACTCCTCTCAGGGCACAACTACGGTGACCAAGCCGCCCCCCCCATCCTCACGCAGATTCCCGGCACGGACGAGAGATTGCAAATCGACTACCGTCTCGACGCCCGCTACGACCATTGGCTCCTCGATGAATTCCAGGACACCAACATTCTCCAGTGGCGCGTCATTTCGAATCTCATCGACGAGGTCGTTCAGGACAACTCGGGGACGCGTTCGCTCTTTCAAGTCGGCGACATCAAACAGGCCATCTACGCCTGGCGGGGTGGCGACACTCGCCTTTTCACCGATATCGCGAAGCAATACAATGCCCGCGAAACGCGCGTCCATCCACGCAACCTCGACGTCTCTTGGCGCTCCGGGATTGACGTGATCAATCCGGTGAACCGCGTCTTTGGCGACCCCGCCGTCCTCGCGGCACTGGAACTACCCGTATCGACAATCGCGCAGTGGCAATGGCACGACCACGAAGTCGCTCCGACGCGCGAAAAGATCGAGGGCTGCACGATGCTCCTGAACCCGGTGCCGCCCCCGGGAGAGAAGGCCGCGAAAGAGGACACCTACGCCCTCGTCGTTGGAATTCTGGAGGAGATCAATCCCGTCGCGCGCGGCATCAAGTGCGCGATCCTCGTGCAATCGAACCAGCAGGGCACCGCGCTGATCGATTACGTTCGAGCACACTGTCACATTCCCGTCGTGAGCGAATCGGACATCCTCATCGCGTCGGACAATCCACTGAACCGCGCGCTCATGAGCATCTTTCAATGCGCGGCTCATCCCGGCGATACTTTTGCCTGGGAGCATTTGAAGATGAGTCCCTACGGTAGCGTCATCGAACGCGACAAACTCAAGGCGGAACGTTTTTCACGTCGCCTTCTCGCCTCGCTTTTTGAAAACGATTTCGAAACGGTGACGCGGAAATTTATCGCCGCTTTCGAGGCCGAACTCGGCAAACCTCTCGATCCTTTCACCCGCAGTCGCGCCGAGGAATTCGCCCTCGCGGCCCGTCTTTTCGACGAAAAAGGGAGCCGCGACATCGATGACTTTCTCGCCTACATCAGCCGCCACCGAACCCGCGAGCCGATCGCGGGCAGTGCCGTGCAGGTCATGACGGTTCACAAGTCGAAGGGACTCACCTTTGATGCCGTCATCCTCCCCGATCTCGGGGGAAACTCGATCACGACCTCGCGACGCGGCATCGGAGCGAAGGAGAACGAACACCGCGAAGCCGAGTGGGTCCTCGATCTGCCTGTGAAGGAAATCGTCAAGGCCGACCCCGTGCTCGGAGCCTACGCAGCGGAATGTGAAGCGGCCGCAGCCTACGAATCGCTTTGCAAATTCTACGTCGCGATGACCCGGGCGAGCCACGCGAATTACCTCATCGCCGAACCGCTCGGGAAATCCTCGACCGTGAAGAACTTCATCAAACTCCTCGAACTCAGCCTCGAAGAGGAAGCGGTGGAGACCGATTTTAAAGGTGTCGCCGCCTCGATTCGCTATCAAAGCCGCACCCCCCGCTCGAATCGACAGTGGTATGAGCAGTTTCAACCGGGAGACAAGGAGAGCCCGGCGGAGAGCGAAACATCCGCCGGAGTCGATCCGGCCCGCGCCCGCCTCCGTCCCCGACGCCGGACCCCGAGCGGATCGGAGATCGCGACCGTGAACGCTTCGCAGATTTTCAGCCGGCGGGGCGGTGAAGCACGCGAATTTGGCACCCTCGTTCACGCTCTTTTTGAGGACATCGAATGGGCCGACGAAAACACCCTGACGATCCTAGCCGGGAAACAGGATAGGCATCCAACCCCGGGCGCCGGAATCCTCAGCGATGCGCTGCGACAGGTCAGTCAGAGCCTCGAACAGGGCGACATCCGCGCCGTCCTTTCCCGACCTTCGAAACATGCAACGGTCTGGAGGGAGAAAAGCTTCGAGATTCTTCTCAAAGGGGAATGGCTTTCGGGGACATTCGACCGTGTCACCATTGAGCAGAATGCGACCGGCACTCCGGTCAGCGCAACGATCATCGATTTTAAAACTGACCGGGTCGGGTCGGCCGACGAAATCGAGGCCACTGCTGAGAAATACCGCCCCCAACTCGAAACTTACCGGGAAGTGCTCCAGCGTATGACCGGCATGCCGGCCAACTCGATCCGCTGCTGCCTCATTTTCACCCGCCGGCAAAGCCTGAAATGGCTCTGAATTGAAAATTTCGTCACTTTGGCAATTCAGCATTGCACCCGAAAGGCTTATCCGATATAAGCCTGTGTCGAAACACAACAGAGAACAGATCGTGTACGAGAGGTACCCCATTTCAGGCATTAAACAGTCCTACCGCCCCGTTCCCGGAACAAAGACGGTCGTAATGCCCCTTCTCATTGCCGCCCTCGGAATCGGAATGGTGGTCTTTTATTTCAATGGAAGGCCTCCGATGGAGGTGCCCCAGGCGGCGACTCCACTAATATCCACGGCTACCGCCCCGGCGCATTCCGTCGTCACCCCCGTTCCCGAAAAAGGGATCCTTCCGGAACCGGTCAAAGCACCAGGCACCGGAGACACGACCACAACGGCGGAAGTGCCACCTTCCGCTGCAAAGACTCTACCCCTTGTCACGAGGGAAGGAGTCGCTGATCGGGATTTTACTCCCTGGATGTCGCCCTTGGCGCTCGACACCTTCATTCGTCAACGGAATCGGGGATTCACAAAAACATACTGGGAACGCGGACACTGTATCAAAGCCGTCGAAGGGCGCTGGGAAAATGGAGCCCACGAATTCCGGATCGCGATTGACATGCTGCATGATCAAAATCGTTTCCAGTGGTATTACCGGATTGACCAGACGGAAGCTATATTTGCTGAAACGCTCGACCGCCTGGAAAAGGAAGGCTACACGCTTGCGCAGAGCCATGCTTACGATCATCCGGACGGAACAAAACGATATCAGGGCGTCTGGCAGCGGGAAACCTCGACGCTCACCGCCAGCGAAGGCGCTCCAGGCCTGATCGAGTCCACC
>JAGNMT010000286.1 GCA_017991025.1 Verrucomicrobiales bacterium | reverse complement strand
GCTTCTGGACGGATTCGCCCTCGTGGAGAAATCCACACCCGTAGACCGGAACCGCCGCTTTAAATCGATCATCAAGCGACGCCACGAGGCAGGTGGTGTATCCGCCCCAGCTGATTCCGGTCACAGCAGTGCGCTCGGGATCGACACCGGGGAAGCTCCGCAGGAGAGTGTGCGCCCGCATCACATTGGCGACGGCGTGGTAGGGCCAGTCGTCCTCAACGCTTCCGCCGATACTGTCGAATTTTTCGCTGTGCCCCTGATCGGGTCCTCCTTTTTCGAGCCGGACTCGGGTCTCAGCGCGGTGGCCGTGATCGGAAACTTTTTCTCCCTTCTCATCAAATACGGGGGCCGGGGGCCGGCGTCCCGACAGATCCATCGCGATGGCGGCATAGCCGCGCTTCGCCCAGAGCCAGACCCAGTCCGAAAAAGCCGTCCCGCCGCCGCCGTGGATGAGCACGATGCCGGGGAATTTTTCGTCTCCCGTCGCGGTTCCAAGCGTCTTCGGGGAAGCATAGAAGGCAAAGACCTCTGTCGGGCCACCGGCAACAACCTCTCCCTCGTAAATGAGTGACTGGATGCGTGCCTTTTCGTCCTCGACGCGAAAAGCGGGGATCTCGGATTTAAGCCGTTGGATGGGCCAGGTCCCGGCCTGAGTTTGGAGCGATTGCTCCTGCGCCAGAAGCGCGACCGGTAAGGAAAGAAAGATGAGAAGAGGACGAAGGCTGACGGGATTCATTCCACCAGATAGCCGAAAATCCCGACCGGATGCCAGACTTTTCGTCAGAACGCAGTGAAATGCCGGTGACAGCGATGGCACCATGCAATCCTCGATTTCATTCGATTTGGGAGGAGGATCTGGACCGGTGAAGATTTTGCACCTAAATGGAACTGTCCCTGCTAACAATCAGGGGCTATAGAGGCGAAACGCCTTGCCGCTGAACTAATTGCATTTTTCCAGAACGAATTTATCAACACTCCGGGCCCCGGCCCTGAACCTGTGATTATCTTTCAAAACACACAGAAACCCACGAATACACGCCTTTTATGGACATTTCCGATGAACAACGCCGCGAGATTGAGATCCTCAAAGTAGAGATCCTGAACCACCTCGTCCGCGATCAAGCGCATGATGCTGAGACGGCCACCCGGGGGGACTGGTGGCGTGCGGTCAGCCTGACGGCGAGGGGTCGTATCATGGAGTTGGCTTGCGATGTGCGCAGTCACCGCAATATGCGGAATGTGAAGCGTGTCTATTATCTTTCCCTCGAATACCTGATGGGCCGCCTCCTGGTGAACAATCTTGTCAATTTGCAGATGCTTGACCACTGCCGTATCGCTCTCGCCGAACTTGGACAGGATCTCGAGAACATTGTCCAGGAGAGTCCCGATCTCGGTCTTGGCAACGGCGGTCTCGGCCGTCTCGCCGCCTGTTTCATGGATTCGCTCGCGACCCTCGACTACCCTGCGGTCGGCTATGGGATCAACTATGAGTTTGGCCTTTTCCGGCAGAAGTTCATTGATGGACAACAAGTCGAGTCACCTGACGAGTGGCGCCGGTTTGGCAGCCCCTGGCAGATCTGCCGACCGGAGTACGCTGTCGAGGTGCCTCTCTACGGTCACGTCGAAATGCAATTCGACGAAGTCGGTAACGGACGTTCCGTTTGGACGAACACCCGCTCCATTCTGGGAGTGCCCTGGGATTTGGCCGCCATAGGTTACGGGGGAAAATCGGTCAATTACCTGCGCCTCTGGGAGAGCAAGGCCTCCCGTGACTTCGATCTCGATATCTTCAATCGAGGCGGCTACGTCGAGGCGGTGCGTGAAAAATCGGTCAGTGAGTCGGTTTCAAAAGTGCTCTATCCGAACGATTCCACCGAAGCAGGCAAAGAACTCCGTCTAGTTCAGCAGTACTTCTTCGTGACCTGCTCCCTCAGCGACATCGTCCGTCGTCACCGTGTCTTCAATGACACTTGGGACACGCTCTCCGACAAGGCCGCCATTCAACTCAACGATACCCACCCTGCGATCGCGGTGGCCGAGTTGATGCGCCTCCTCGTCGACGACGAACGGTTGCCGTGGGACCGGGCCTGGGGCATCTGCCAGAAAACTTTCGCCTACACGAACCACACCCTCCTGCCAGAGGCGCTTGAAAAGTGGAGTGTGCCCCTCTTTGAGAGAGTTCTCCCGCGCCATCTCCAGATCATCTATGAAATCAACCGGCTTTTTCTCGACAATTATGTCTTGAAGCAATGGCCCGGCGATATGAGCAAGCTCGGGGCCATGTCGATCATCGAAGAGGGATCCCCCAAGAAGATCCGCATGGCCTACCTCGCTGTCGTCGGAAGTCATACCACCAACGGCGTTGCGGCCCTGCACACGGATCTGCTCAAGAAGCATCTTCTAAAAGATTTCTATGAGCTCTTCCCCGGGCGTTTCCAGAACAAGACCAACGGGATCACCCCGCGCCGCTGGCTCAAAGCCTGCAATCAGGAGCTTTCAGCCTTGATCGATCGCTCCATCGGTACCGACTGGCCCGCAGATCTTGATCGTCTTCGCGGTCTCGAAGCTTTTGCGGAAAATCCGGATTTCCAGGACGAGTTCATGGCGATCAAGTTCCGGAACAAGCAGCGTCTTGCCAAATTGATTGAGACCCGCTGCGGTATCACTGTTGATCCCCACGCGCTCTTTGACGTGCAGATCAAACGTCTCCACGAATACAAGCGCCAGCACCTCAATCTTCTCAATATCCTCACCCAGTATCGTCGTCTCCTCCAGAATCCCGCGCTCGATATCGTGCCGCGTGTTTTTGTATTCGGCGCGAAGGCTGCTCCGGGTTACGTGTTGGCAAAAGAGATTATTCACGCGATCAACGCGGTGGGCGCGGTTATCAACAACGACGAGCGTATCGGCGGAAAGTTGAAAGTCGCCTTTATCCCGAACTACGGCGTCTCGGTGGCGGAGATCATTATCCCGGCGGCAGATGTCTCCGAGCAGATTTCGACGGCGGGCAAAGAAGCTTCGGGGACGGGCAATATGAAGCTCGCTCTCAACGGCGCGCTCACTCTCGGGACGCTCGATGGGGCGAATGTCGAGATCAAGGAAGAGGTCGGAGATGAAAACATCTTCATCTTCGGACTTACCGTTGAAGAAGTCGAAGACCTCTGGGCGAACAACTACTGCTCGATCGACCGCTACTGGGCCGATCCCGAACTGAAAGAAGTCATCGACTGGCTCAGTTCGTCGTCGTTTGCTCCAAAGGGGTCCTTTGATTCGATTCGCCACAGTCTCCTCGACGGAGGCGATCCGTATCTCGTGCTCGCGGACTATCGAGCCTACGTGGATGAACAGGCCAAAATCGATCTTGCCTACCGAGATCCCCGGAAATGGGCGAAAATGGCGATTCTCAACACCGCCCGTGTTGGAAAATTCTCCAGTGACCGGACGATTCATGAGTATGCGAGGGACATTTGGCGGTTGTCACCCGTCCATGTCTAGGCGAGCGGTTCCCCTGAATGGATGAAATCGCCGCCAAGCAGGTGTTGCTGGATTTTGAACTCATCGCCCTCATCGCCCTGGCGCTGGGAGTGATGTTCTATGCAGCCGCGCGCCGATGGAAACGGGAGGAGAGTCTCGAGTCGGTCGACTACGACGGATATGACCTCATCCTGATGTTTTTTCCGGCGGTGTTGTTTCTCATGAACCCCATTGTTGAGGGGGTGATGGCCGCGTCGAATAAGCCAATCCCGATTAAAGAACCGGAGAACGGAATCAGCAGCGTGGTCATGAACCTTGGCTATTTTGCATTTGTCGGCATCATGACCTGCGGCATTGTTGAGTGGATCCGTAACCGGCGGGTTGTCGATCTTTTCGGATTGCGGCGCTTGAGTCTGCCAAAGATCGTCGTGATTACGATCCTGAGCGGCGTTGCCTCGCTCCTTATCTGCGCCTGGGCGGTTGGTGACTTTTCCAATTCTTATCTCGAGGGAATCTTCGGAGATCTCGAGGTGCAGGAACCGGTAAAAATGTTTCAGGATTCGAGTTCCAATTTGCACCTTGCTCTCTCCGTCCTGCTGGCCTGTGTCGCGGCTCCACTCGTTGAGGAATTTCTCTTTCGTGGCTATATGTACGGGACGCTCCGGCGGCTCACGAATCCGGTTTTTGCCGCTATCATCATTGGTGCTCTTTTTGCTGTCGTACACGGAAATCTTCCGGCTCTTCTGCCTCTCTGGGTCTTTTCGATCCTTCTCTGCCTCGCCTACGAACTCACCGGTTGTTTGTGGGTCTCTGTGGGCATGCATATCTTTTTCAACGCCGCCAATATCGTCTTGATGCTCATGCCGGAATCGGCAGAATAGTGACCCCATGTCAGAGGAAGCCAGGACGCAGCGACTTGAGGATCTCGGCGAAGAGACGGTGGTCGATCACCTGACCCGCATGATTCCCGTCGGCCCTGATGTGATTAAAGGCCCCGGCGATGATTGCGCGGTGGTCGATCTTAAGAACGGATTTTGGCAACTCCTGAAAACCGATTGCCTCATTGAAAACGTTCATTTTGAACCCGGCACCGACCCCGTGCTTGTCGGGCGCAAAGCGATGAACCGGGCCATCAGCGATATGGCTGCGATGGGGGGCGAACCACAGCATGCCCTGATCACTCTGGTGTTGGATTCAGAGCGCAGCCTGGCCGAGGTCGAAGGCTGGTACGAAGGGATGATCGCGGCGGCGGTGTGCGCCGGCTGCGGGATCGTGGGCGGGGAAACCTCAAGGTTGCCCGTGCGCGGGGCGGTTATTTCGATCGCGATGACGGGAGTGGTATCTCCGGAGCATTGTGTGTTTCGAAGCGGCGCTACTGCCGGGGATCTCATCGCCGTGACCGGTCGTCTGGGCGGCTCTCTGAAAAGTGGAAGGCACTTAACCTTCACCCCCCGGTTAAAAGAAGCCCGATGGCTCGTGGCGAATTCGAAACCGACAGCCATGATGGACCTAAGCGACGGCCTTGGCTCGGATCTGCCGCGCCTCGTCAAGGCGAGCGGCGGAGGATACAGGGTTGAGTCCGGGACCATACCCTGCCATGTCGGCGTCACCGTCGAGCAGGCCGTCTCCGAAGGGGAGGACTACGAGCTGCTCCTGACCATCGCGCCTGAAGAGTTGCTCCGGATCAAGCAGGAGTGGGAACAGATTTTCCCGGAAACCCCGCTCACGGCCATTGGCGAAATCACGTCCGAAACGGTTGAATCACTTCCGCGCGGATGGGAGCATTATCGAAATGAATGATCCCTTTCCCCTCACCACCCGGACTGCCGGGGAGATGATCGAAGCAGGGTGCCGACTCGCCTCCAGCTTGCAGGCCGGGGATGTTATTGCGCTCACGGGGGGGCTCGGAGCCGGGAAGACGCACTTCTCCAAAGGTATCGTCATGGGTCTCGGGGCGGATGAGGAGGTGACGAGCCCCACCTTCCCCCTCGTTCAGGAGTATCATTCCGGACGATTGCC
>JAGNMT010000287.1 GCA_017991025.1 Verrucomicrobiales bacterium | reverse complement strand
GGCTGAGCCTGCACCGCGAGACAGCCCCCTAATCACCGATCCACCGGCACAATCGAAATCACAAGTGGCCGGTGATCGCTGGCTTTATCCCAATCCTCCCAGTGATGGATGCGGCAGTGGTCGCGGTCGATCTCCGGTCCGAGTCCTTCGCTGTAGAGGGCGTAGTCAAAGCGGGAGTAGGCATCAGCGAAGGACCAGTGGTGTGTCCAGTGGAACCCGTACGGGTCGGAGAGGGTCAGCGCACTTAGATAATCGGGTCTGCCGAAGCTGCCCTGGAGCGTTTTGATCGGGGGTTCGTTCCGCAGGGCGTTGAAGTCGCCGCCGACGATGAGATTGGCCCCGGGTTCGACTTCGAGGATGCGGTCGATGTGCTGGCGGGCGAGCCGGGCTTCATTGAGACGCATGATCGTTTCATCGCCCTCGGGCACTTCCCGTTTGGATTTGAGATGTAGGCCGACATAGCGGAGATGATACTGCGGATTGATCGCGAGCGTCACATCGAGGACACCTCTCTGGAAGGCGTGTTTGGTGTCTCCAATGACGTAGGTGTAATCATCCCGTGACTGACGCGCGATGATGGGGAACTTTGAGAACAGGGCGAGGTTACGGTTCCAACCGGCAGAGTCGGTGACCATTTCGGTGTGGGGCAGGTCGATTCCCGCGGTCTTGAGTCGGGATTGCAGGTCATCAACATGGGCCGCGTCTCCGATCTCGCAGACGCCGAGGATGTCCGGAGCCATCGCGACGATGCCTTCAATCAGTGGCTTGATCTCACTCTCCGGTTTGGAAGCGTCCGCGACGACTTCGCCGTCGATGCGGCGCTCCATCGCGAGGTAGTTTTTGAGATTGTAAAAAACCAGCGTGACAGGGGAGGCTTTTTCGCCCTTGCTCTGGTCAGCCGAACGTAATGGGCTAAAGGGAGAAAGGGTACAAAAAAAGACCACTACCAGAGGTAAAGTGGCCTTTTTAAAGATCATTCCGTTGTCCGGAAAGCCGACGGATTAATCCTCCGTGGAGGATCGGGGAGCGGGGTCGGGTTTTTTGGTATCCTTGTCCCAATCGCGTTTACCTTCCTCCTCACCCATCTTGATTTCGCGCTCAAACTCGGTTTTCGCTTTTTTGAACTCGCCCATGCCCTTGCCCACGCCGCGCGCCAGCTCAGGGATTTTCTTGGCACCGAACAAAAGAAGAACGATCAGAAAGATGACGATCATCTCCTGCATTCCCAGACCTATAGCGAGGAAGTTTGTATTCACGCTGGCAAGCTATGCTTGGGTGAAGGCCCATGCAATGAGTATTTGCCGACTCGATTGTGTGGCGCGATCGCGCCATGCCGCGGAAGAGGGTGAAAAAGTTGGCATGGGGCTCATTGGGTGCCGAGCGAGGTGCCGTCGACAGGTCTCCCGGTTTCCGCCATGGCGGACTGCCTTTGTGCCCTCGCTGCGTCTTCGGTGCGGCCCAGTGAGGCATAAAGAGTCGCGAGACTCCGCCACGCTTCGGCGCTCGGGATGTCAAGATTGGCAATGTACTGCTCCTGATTGAAGATCGCTTCCGTGATGTTTTCGTTGAGTGTCTCCTGCCGGGCCCGCAGGCGATAGATCTCCGATTTGTTGGCGACCTTTCGCTCTGTTGTCTCGATGGCCTTGTCGAGTTGGCCTGAATTTTCATACAGAGAGGCGATCATAATCCATTCGGATTCGCTCCATTCGGGGGACGTCCCCGAAGAAGAAAGAATGATGAGTGTTTCGTCATATTTACCCGCAGACAGTCCAAAGCGCAGGATGCGAGAAGCGTAGCGGGGGTCGGTGATGCGTGCGGTGCGGGCAACTTGTTGCCAGGCATTTTCCAAGTCACCGGAGGCAAAAACACTATCGACGAGAGCGAGGAAGAGTTCGTCGTTTCCGGGGTGCTGCAGGATGCCTTTGCTCAGTATCCCGGCGGCTTCGCCGTGGCGGTTTCTGGTGCTATAGGCAGCCGCCAACTCTAGAAAAAGCGAGGTGGCAGGCTGCGGGGTGTCGGCGAGTTGTTTGTGAAGGGTGTCGAGAGAATCTGTGCCGATGCCGGGTTCGGCACCGGGAGATGAGAGTTTTACCGCTTGACTCTCTGCAGGGGCAATTGGGGATTCAGAGGGCGTCTCGGGAGCGGTTTTGCTCAATTCGGAGGAACTGGCATCGGAGGCGGGGGCCGGGAACGGCTGCATGGTGAGAGCGGACGGCGCGACAGTCGGCCGAGGCAGGAACAGTTTCCCGGCGAGCCACAGCCCGAGAATGACGAAAATGAAAATCAAGCCGCAGAAGACGAACCGCACGCCCTTGCTTGTTCGGGTCTTCTTCCCAGTGACAGGCAGGGCGGCGGCCGCGTCTTTAGGCGACCACGTGCTTTCTGCTGGTTGAAAAGGGTCGTGCGGAGGGAGGGGAGACATCGGGGTTCCTTTTTGGACGGATGGCAAAAGTGATTATTGCAGCGAATTTATCACAAAAATCATAAAAAGCCGTGGGGTATCTATTCTTTGTTATTGTAATTTAAATATCGGCATTCTTTTTGCTCTGTCACCGGTCGAGGGGATGAGGATGGCGATGATCAAGACAAAAGCGGCAACGGCTTGGAGCCGCGGAGCGTAATTATTCTCCGGATTGACTTTTTTTGACAAGCACTTTCAATGACCGCCACTCTCTGATATGACATCGAACTCCACGATTCTGGATCCCGCGAGCGGAGCCGAGCTATCTCCTTTCGCTTTCTTGCGCCCCGAACTGGACCGGGTCGAGTCAAGAATCAGGGCCCAGGCCGAGGCCTTTGATCCGGCGGTGGAGCCCTACATCGCCTACATTCTCAATACCTCCGGGAAACGGATCCGTCCGGCACTGGCTTTTCTTGCCGGTGGTGCTACCGGCGGGGTTAAAGACGATCACCACAAGCTGGCAGTCATTCTTGAATCGATCCACGTCGCGACGCTGGTGCACGACGACATTATCGATGGAGCTGAAATACGCCGCCAGGCACCGACGGCAAACGCGAAGTGGGGCAATGCGCTCAGTGTGCTACTCGGGGATTGCCTTTTCTCTCATGCTCTGATGCTTTCGACGGAATTTGACGATTCCGAGATCGGGAGAAAGGTGGCGATTGCCGCCAATGAAGTCTGCAGCGGGGAGATCATCCAGACGCAACGCCGTTTCGACCTGCAACTGACCCGCGATGACTATTTTGACATCATTCGGAAGAAGACCGCCGCTCTCTTCGCTGCGGCCATGGAGCTTGGAGCCCGCCTGAACGGGCGTGATGCGACGATCTGCGGGTCGCTCCGGGAATTCGGGCTGCACATTGGGACGGCCTATCAGGTTTACGATGATTGCATTGATCTGATCGGCGATGAAATGGACTATGGGAAAACCCTGCGGACCGATCTCAATAAGGGAAAGTTGACCTTACCCATTCTGAATCTGCTCGCCGGTGCGAGTGAGAGGCAGCGTGAGAAATTGAACCGCCTGCTCATTCAGAAGGAGCCTATCGATATCTCCGCGCTGGCCAGTATTGCCGACTATGTCGGCGCGATTGAGGGCTCCATCGATACGGGGCTTTCATTTATTGAGAAGGGCCGCGAGTGTCTCGCGGTTCTTGACGAAAGTGAGCACAAGTCAGCTTTAATGGGCATCACGACCTTTCTGACGTTCCTTCTTGAAGGGTGTCGGCAGTGAGTTCGATCCTCCCGAAGCTTTGTCTTGCGGGATAATCAATTATTTATTCGCTGCCTCCATTGACAAATGGCACGGAGCTTGCTTCTCTAGCGCATGGTTACCCAACCCGAAGACCGTGCTGCAGGCGCAGGATGCTCAAGCAGTTGCAGGGCTTCGAAAGTAAAATAAAAAAACGACAATCAGTTAACATGGCTAAACTCAAACTGGAATATATTTGGCTCGACGGATATGAGCCCGTGCCGAACCTTCGCGGCAAAACCAAGATCGTGGACGGAGATCCCGGCTCGTTCTCGCTTGCTGACTGCCCGCAGTGGGGATTCGATGGCAGCTCCACCCGCCAGGCGGAAGGAAAAAGCTCGGATTGTATGCTCAAGCCCGTGGCCCTCTATCCGGATTCTACACGGAAGAATGGTTTTATCGTCCTGAGCGAGGTCATGATGCCTGACGGTGTGACCCCCCACCCGAGCAACCACCGCGCCACGATCACTGAAGATCCGACTCTCTGGATTGGTCTTGAGCAGGAGTATTTCCTGTACCAGGACGGGCGTCCGCTCGGCTGGCCCGAATCAGGCTACCCGGAGCCTCAGGGTGAATATTATTGCGGTGCCGGCAGTTCCGCCGTGGGTGATCTCGCCCGTGCCATCGTCGAGGAGCATCTCGACATCTGTCTCGACGCAGGGATCAACCACGAAGGTATCAATGCCGAGGTGGCCAAGGGCCAGTGGGAATTCCAGATTTTCGGCAAAGGGGCGACCACCGCAGCTGACCAAATCTGGGTGGCGCGCTACATACTGATGCGTCTTTGTGAAAAATACAGCGTCGATGTGGAACTCTATTGCAAGCCTTTCCAAGGTGACTGGAACGGTTCAGGTATGCACTGTAACTTCTCCACCGGCTACATGCGTGAGACGGGCGGCAAGCCTTACTTCGAATCGCTCATGACTGCCTTCAGTGGTCTTTGCGAAGAGCACATCGCCGCCTACGGACCGGATAACCATCTGCGACTCACCGGTCTCCATGAGACTCAGTCGATCGACAAGTTCAGCTATGGTGTCGCAGATCGCGGGGCCTCTGTCCGGGTGCCTCACTCTTTTGTGAACAACGGCTATAAGGGTTACCTCGAAGATCGTCGTCCGAACTCGGAGGCCGATCCGTATCAGATCGTGTCCCGCGTTTCGAAGACGATCGCAACGGTGCCGACTCCCTGACCGGTTGCGAGACTTTTTGTTTCAACAGAAACGCCGCAGTTTTCGGACTGCGGCGTTTTTCGTTTTCCAATTGGGGACTATGTCGACTCGGTGTCACGATACTCTTCGACGAGCAGGGAAATGCCTTGATGGAGTGCGAGGTGGCGGCGTTTTGCCCTCCGCAGTAATTTTTCAGCCTCGCGGGGTTCTTTAAAGACCGTGAGGTAGAGCCAGATCGTCTTTTCGTATGCCTCGACTTCGTCCGGGTAGTATTTCAGTATCTTGCGATATTCGATTAGAGCTTCATCGAAGCGGCCTTCGTTGAGATAGTAGGCGGGAAGTTTGAGATTCAGGACGGGCTTGGGCAACTCTCCTCCGGGAAAGAAAATCGAATCGACGAGCAGCATCAGAGGCCGGGTTGCCAGGTGAAAAATGGTCTTCCAGAGGAAGACTATCCCGATTACGAGAAAAAGGACGCCGATGAGCAGCAGAACAAAATCAAGGCGGTTGTAGCCTGTCGTCGCGCACCGGAACGAGAGGCCGAGAAATCCTACCCCGAAGATCCAGCGGATCAGCGTGCCTTGATAGTCACGAAGCATCCGGTCCAGTGT
>JAGNMT010000284.1 GCA_017991025.1 Verrucomicrobiales bacterium | reverse complement strand
CTCTCACTCCGTCCCCGGCAGCGAGCCAGCTCCGGTTTTTCGCCTTCGCGAGATAGGCGTGTTGGGCCCGGAGTTCCTCTCCATCGAGGCTCGCCGCCATCTCATCGCCTTTCCACTCAACGCGAAGTTGATGCCACTGACCCGTTTTTATTTCATGCTTCAGCGTCGCGATGGTGTGCGAAGGCTTCACTGAGTCTTCGGCAATACTCATGCCGGCGGCATTGATGACGACACGGCCGACGTGTTGATCCGAATCGCAGCCGACAAGAAAACTACCGGAGGTCTCCATAAAAAACTCCACCTCAATCACCGCGCTTTCCAGCCCGACCTTGTGATGGAGGACGGGAATGTGTTTCTCCTCGGGAAGATTCAGAACGACCAATTCCCCCTCCACCGGGGTCCACTTGCCTTTCGCCGTGCTGAAACTCTCATCGAGCGGCCCGGAAAACGCGGGGGAGGCGATAAGCGGCAACGTCTCCTCATGAAGAAGCACTTTGGGCTCCCTGGCCAAGAGCGAGAGAGTGAAGGCGAAGAGAACGAGATAAACGGGGAGCTTTTTCATAAGAGAGATCGGCGGTTAGTCTCCGTAATGGCAGATCGCCGCCGATTAAGCAAGCACATCGTGAATAACGTGACCATGCACATCGGTGAGGCGTCGCTCGAAGCCGTTGTGATAGTAGGTGAGCCGCTCGTGGTTCAGCCCGAGAAGGTGCAAAATCGTGGCGTGAAAATCATGCACTGTCGCGACATCCCTGACCGCCTTGTAGCTGAACTCATCGGTTTCGCCATAACTGAATCCGGCCTTCACCCCCGCTCCCATCATCCAGGTAGTGAATCCGTCAGGATTGTGATCGCGTCCGCTCGCCCCTTTTTGAAAAGTCGGCATGCGGCCGAACTCCGTTGTCCAGACGACGAGGGTGTCCTCGAGGAGACCGCGGCGTTTCATGTCTCTGAGCAGAGCCGCGCAGGGCTGATCGAGGACAGGGCCATGTTTGCTGTACTGATCCGCAATTTGTTTGTGGCCATCCCAGTTGCTGACCCCTTCCCCGCCGGTCTGGTAAGCACCATTAAAAAGCTGCACAAAACGAACTCCTTTTTCAATGAGGCGCCGCGCTAGGATGCAGTTCTTCGCAAAGCTGGCCTTGAGCGGATTGCTCACGTCATCGGCGCCGTATTCCTTCAAAATGCTCGCGGGCTCGGTCGAGAGTTCAGTGACTTCCGGGACGCTGAGCTGCATCCTCGCGGCAAGTTCATAACTGGAGATGCGTGCCGCCAGTTCGGTGTCACCGGGGAACCGCTCGAGGTGACGCTCATTCATTCGCTTGAGAAAATCACGCGTCGCGAGGTCGGTCTTTTTGCTCGTTCCTGCCGGAACATCGAGATTGCCGAGCGCCTTGATGGCATTAAACTCGGTCCCCTGAAATGCGGCAGGCAGGAACCCCGGCCCCCAGTTATTCACGCTCGATTGCGGAGTCCCGCGGGGATCGGAAATGGCGACGTAGGCAGGCAGGTTTTCATTCGAGGTTCCGAGGGCCCAGGTGGTCCATGCCCCCATCGAGGGGAAGCCATCGAGGGTGTATCCGGTCGACATGTAGTTTTCACCGGGGCCGTGCGTGTTTGTTTTGCCCGTCATCGAATGGATAAAACACATCTCATCCGCCAGTCCGGCGAGCTGCGGGACGAGCTCGGAGATCATCTTGCCCGACTGCCCCCGGGGTTTGAACTCCCACGGACTTTTGGTGATCATGCCCTGCTCGCCCTGAAAAGTCACGATCTTCTCCCCGCCCGGGAGCGGCTGACCATGGCGTTTGATAAGTTCCGGCTTGTAGTCAAACGTGTCGATCTGGCTGCATGCACCGGCGCAAAAGATAACAAGGACATTCTTCGCCGCCGCCGGATGATGCCCGTAGCGCGAGGCAAAAGGACGTCCCGGATGAATGTCCGGACGAATCGGAGCGCCAACCGAGGCGAGTAATTTCTCCTCCTGCAGCAGGCTCGCCAGGGCGATACCGCCGAGCCCGCGTGCGGTGTGGCCGAGAAAGTTCCGTCGATTGAGGAAGGTGTTCATGGGATAAAAACAAACTCGTTCGCGTTGAGCATGGCACGGGAGAATTGCACGATGCCCTCCTGAGTGATGAAAGCTCTCGCATCGGCGAGCTCATCTGCCGACGGGGGGCGTTGGAAACAGAGCGCAAAAGCCCGCTCCACCCGGCCTTCAGTGGTCGGAGCCTCGCTCTCCAGGCGCTTCGCAAAGAACCCGGCCTGCTCCATCACAAACTGACTGTTGAGCAAATTCAGGGCCTGAAGGGGGGTCGTCGAACGACTCCTCTTCGGTACTGCCTGACTGGCGTCGGGACAGTCAAAAGCACCAAAAACCTGGTCTTTTTCCTGGCGAACCTTGGTCATATAGATCATACGACGCCAGTCTTCGGGGCCGTATTTGTCCTTGGGATGGTAGTGCCTCACGTTCTCCGCTTCGACGACAAAGGCACTGAATCCCGGTCCGCCCGACATCTCAAGATCGAGCTTTCCACTGGCGGCCAGAATGTTGTCCCGAACCCCTTCCGCTTCGAGCCGGCGCGAGGGAAAACGCCAGAGCAATCGCGAGGCGGCATCGACCGGGATCGCCTCCGATCTCGGTTTGTTGTCCTGCCGCCAGGTGTCTGAGTTGAGAATCAGGCGATGGAGGTGTTTCAAGGACCATCCGTTCTCCATCATCTCAGTCGCCAACCAGTCAAGCAATTCAGGATGAGTGGGTGCCGTTCCATTCTTACCAAAATCACTGGGCGTATCAACGATGCCGCTACCGAAGTGAAACTGCCATATCCGGTTCGCGATGACTCGCGCCGTGAGCGGGTTTTTCCCGGAAGTGACCCAGTCGGCAAAGGCCCGGCGGCGTTGCTGTTCAGGCGCATCGGCAGCCAATCCCAGCGAGGCGAAAACGGTGATGGCATCGGGACCGACTTCCTCCCGTTTGAGATCCGGCTCGCCGCGATAAAGCCGATGCACCGCAGCGGGCTGCTTGAACGTTCCCGCATAGGTGAGCGACGGCTCGGCGAGCGGCACTCTTTCGGCCCGGGCAGCCAGGAGGGTTGCCTCCCATACCCTACCCTGTTTGGCCCGGGCTTCGGGATGACCGGTGAAATCGTAGCTGCCACCGGCGACCGGCTTCCCGCCTTGCGGGAGACGGTCCGAAGAACCGGCCACAAGCGCCCACTGGCCGGGCTCAAGGGCAGCTTCGATGCGGTAAGAAGTCGCGAGCCGGTCATTGTACTTGCCATCGCGGTCGCGCCCCCACTCGATGCGATCAATGGAAACGGCGGCGGGAAATTCGATCTGAACCCATCCGCCTTTGCCCTGAGCGGAGATCCAGCTTCTCGCATTGCCGTATTGGCCGTCATTGAGGTGAGCCAGTTTATGGGAAGGATGTTCAAAATCTCCCGACGAGGTGACCTTGGCGCCGTTGCTCGCGAGGGCGACATTTTTGCCACCCGAATACACCTCCAGTTCGTCGATACACGGCTGACCGGAACTCGACTTATCAATCGTAAATCGAACAAACCGGGCCGGTCGGGGCGCGAGGATCTCAGCGTTGCGAAGGGGGTCGACGGGGGAACGAAAGGAGGGAGCGGCTGCTGCCTGAGTCACTGCATCCACCGTCGAGGCGTCGACCGGATCAAAACAGACCCGGTCGGCGGTGACGGCACTGCCCCCTTCCCCACCCTGCAGCACGAGGACATCGCCGGGGCTGAGTTCGTGAACGCCGGCATCGAACCAGCCGCTCCAGAGTTTCCGGTTCGCCGGTTCCTCCGTTCCCCCGGCGAGACGGCGCTGATCGATGATCGCGATTTCCTTCCGTCCCTCCGCCGTTTGCAAAAGGTAGCGCGCTTTCGGACTGTGATTGGCAAAACCCGCGCCCCAACTCAGCCAGATCCGGTGGGGCCCGCGAACCTGGGGCCGGTAAATGAGCGTGTCTTCGCCCGGACGATTACTCCACCAGGTGTAGCCGGATCCACCGGGATTCGCCTCCTCTCCGCCGAGCTCGGTCGCCCCACCCTGCTTTTCGAAAAGAGGCTCGGCCTCGGCGTCGTCAATCATGACTGCCGCATACCGATCTTTCGGAAGAAACGGTATGAGCTGTTTTGTCAGGACCGCAATTTTCTCATCGAGAACCGCGAGTTGCTTCTGCATTTCCGTCGGCCTCGGCAGTGCGCTATCCCCGTGTTGGACGCCCGCGAAGATGGCCTGCATCGCGTAATAGTCCTTCTGCGAGATCGGATCAAACTTGTGGTTGTGACAGCGGGCGCATCCGGTCGTGAGCCCGAGAAAGGCGGTCCCGGTGGTATTGATCATGTCGTCCAGTTCGTTCATGCGCTGCATAATGCCGAGCTTGGGATCCGGACTCTTAACAACATCGTATGGTCCGGCAACGAGGAACCCGGTCGCGACGAGGTCACCGAGCGCATCTCCGGCGATCTGTTCCCGGACGAACTGATCATAAGGTTTGTCCCGGTTAAAAGAGTCGATCACCCAGTCGCGGAACCGCCAGGCATTCGGCCGTTCCCGATTGGTCTCGAAGCCATTGGTTTCGCCAAAACGAACGAGATCGAGCCAGAAGGTCGCGATCCGTTCGCCGTAACGGGGACTCGCGAGGACTTCCTCGACAAGCCGCGACCAGGCATCGGGGCGGCTGTCGGCAACAAATCGCGCGACTTCGTCCGGCGTCGGCGGCAGCCCTGTCATGACCAGATATAGCCTGCGAATAAGGGTGGGCCGGTCGGCTTCGGGAGACGGGGAAAGTCCCTTCTCTTTCAACTGATGTTGAATAAATTCGTCAATGTCCGGCGAAGAATCAGGCCGTTTCACCGGAAGGAATGACCAGTGAGTGAGTGCGACCGCTTCGGCAGCGGGCCCATAACGCTCCGGCGTTTTTGCGCCTTCGGCGATCCACCGTTCAATGAGTGCGATCTCCGATTTCGACAAGGGATCGCCTTTGGGAGGCATTTCACGCTTGGGTTCCTTATGACGAATCACTTTGTAAAGAAAACTGCCTTCCGCATCCCCCGGGACGATGGCCGCCTCTCCGGAATTACCTCCGCGCAAAAGGTTGGCGAGCCGGTCGAGGCGGAACTGCCCTTTCTGCGTGTCAGCCCCGTGACAATCGGCGCAGTGCTCCACAAAGATCGGCTCGATCTCCCGATCGAAGTCCACCGCGCCGACGGAGAGAGCGAGACTTGAAAGGACTAAAATCTGAAAGCGGACAATCATGGGAGAAGCGAAACAAACAGTCGCCTTTCAGTCCGTGCAAGCAAATTGTATACAATCACATCAATGCGCCAGTGTTTACGGCTTCGGAGTTGGCGGTTTAACCGTTACCCAAATCGGCGAGGACCAGGCCATGTTGCCATCATTTTGCTCGACGCGCAGGTAATAGCGATTCTCTCCCGTCAGCGGAGCCGCGTCAGTCCAGGTGTCCGATACGGTGATGGCATTGGGCTCAA
>JAGNMT010000283.1 GCA_017991025.1 Verrucomicrobiales bacterium | reverse complement strand
TGAGTGGTGGTCTCAATGTGTTTTTTCATCTCCGGGTACCCTTCAAGAACCTTCAGAAAATCCGATTTCTCCAGCACATAGAGATCGCAGTAGCCGACGGTTCGCACGCTCGCTGTTCTCGGCCGATCCAGGACCATCGCCATCTCACCGACAAAGTCACCTTCGCCCATGGTCGCGTAGACTTCGGCTCCATCCTCCGACACCACCTCAATCAACCCGCTCCCGACAAAATACATGGAATCACCGGGCTCCCCTTTCCTGATAAAACAGGTGTTCGGGATCAGCATGCTTGGCCTCAGCTTTCTGACCAGAGCAGCGATAAAATCAGCCCCCGCATCGCGAAGAAATGGCACTTTTCGAATGAGCGCACGGTGCATAAAAACCTCCAGCTCCGACCGCAGGCTTTCCGGCAGTTCCTCAAGAATCTTCGATTCATTCCAGCAAGCGTCGCTCTCCCAAAGATGCCGGTAGAATTCGATGACACGACGCTGCATCGCCAGCGGCACCGAACGATAGTTCAGGAAGGAAATGACCTCGTCGATCTTGCGTTTTTGCTGCGCGCGGATCAGGTCCATGTTAGCAATGAATCCCGCGACGTTCGCAATGATATAACCGTAACTCCCGACACCGGCGATCATCACAAAGATAGCGAAAATCCTCTGCGGCATGTCCTGCGGGGTGATATCGCCATAGCCCACTGTCGCGAGAGTCGTGATGGTCCAGTAGAGAGCCTCGACATAGGCGTCGAGCAAATCGGGATTCCGGGACGCCCCGCCGCCTCCCAGCCAGATCCATCCGCAAGCCGTCCAGTGGGAGAAGACAGAAGCCAGCAGGATAAAGGCAAACAGCCGGAAGAGGCTGGGGTGCATCATGTGCCGGCGTTGCCACTCGCGCTGCAGCCGGGGGAAATGCGCCAGCTTCAGCAGACGATTGATCCCGCCCCAATGCGACACTCCGCCAGTCACGAGGGTGATCGGGATCGCGGCGATCAGATCCACGAAGAACCACCCGCAGAGATACCGTCGCAGCGTGGAGCCCTGCGGTGAGCCGCTCGCACCCGGCACCTTCAGGCGGGTGACGAGGTTGACCACGAGGTCGGCGACAAACACCGTCGTGAGCCCCGCTTCGAATCCGCGCGCGATGGCAGAAACCGAAATCCCGAACGCGATTCGCAAGGGCACCTCGACCGCCGCGAGAACGGCAACGATGAAAACGAAGTAATTCCAGGCCTCGCGGCAGCGGCTTTCGGGGGCAATCATGCTGAAACAATCGTGTCTCGGGCAGGAACCCTCCGCTTGCTTCCCCGACCCGTCAACGCCCTAACTTTCTTCGAAGAGCGGGTCAGAAAAGTCTGGCATTAACACCCGCCCGCAGCTTATCATCCCGCCCCGCCCCCGGCTTTGCCAACTCCTACGAATCTGCCGAATGGACTCTTTTTTTCACCAACTGGACTGGGTTCTGCCTCTCAGAAGCGAATTTCTGACCGTTATTTTTGAGGGGATTACGTCCCTGGGCGAGGCGAATATTATCCTGATGATTCTGGTGATTTTTTACTGGATCATCAACCGCGAGGCGGGCAATCGGCTGGCGATCATCGTTTTGACGACAGTGCTGTTGAACTCGTTTCTGAAAGATCTCTGGCAGAATCCGAGACCGGATCTTAAATATGTGCTGGACGGAAGTCTCACGAAGTCTTTCGGCGCTCCCAGCGGGCACACTCAGGTCGCCGTGGTGATGTGGCTCTGGATGGCCCGCGAAATTGGAAAGCGATGGGCCTGGCCCGTCGCCGGCATCATCGCTGCAGGAGTCGGCTTCAGTCGCCTCTACCTCGGCGAACACGATGTCGAGGACGTCCTCGCCGGTCTCGGCATCGCCCTCGGCACCCTGCTGCTGTTCCGTTGGGCGCTCTTCCCGCTCTTCGAACGGTGGCGCGGGCTTTCGCCCGTCGTGCCCATCGGCGTGACCGCTGCCGGATTGGCGGTTTTGTATTATTGCTGGCCCGTCGAACCGGTCCCCAAAAACCTCCTCTTGATCGGCGGATTTTTTATGGGATGGCTTGGCGGAGTCGCTCTTTTAAACCGGAAACCGTTCGATTCCAGGCGGCTGACTCCCTCGCGAACTCTGCTTGCCGCCCTCCTTGGGGTGGTCCTGCTGGGCTCGGTCATGATAGGGCTCCGTTCGATCCTGCAGCTACTCGAACTACCGGAGCCGATCGCCCGCCTTATCGGCGGATTGATCGTCGGCCTCACCGCGACCGGTCTGGTGCCGCCCCTGCTCGTCCGATTCAAACTGATGCAGAAAGTAGAGCCGGGCAGAACCTGATCGGGCGCCGAAGGTTCTCAATCCAGACCGAACACCGTGCGACTAACATAACGCCCTTTGGCGAAAGCCCAGAAGACAAGTGAGTCAGGAAAATGCGCTCTGGAATCTCGATACCCTCGCCCGTGGAGCCGGCGAGCGGCTGCTCCCCATCCTCATGACCGCCCTCATCACCGCGCTTGGGGTATTGCCTCTCGCGATCGGGAGTGGGGAAGCCGGTCGCGAGATCGAAGGGCCGATGGCGATTGTGATTCTCGGTGGGCTGGTGTCGTCGACGGTTTTGAATTTGCTCGTGCTGCCCTCGCTGGCTTGGAAGTTCGGGAGGTTTGGAGTGCGGGCGGGGGAGGTTTAAAGTTTCAGGTTTAAAGTTTGGCTCTTGATAACGAAGAACGGCGAACGAGGAACGAGGAACGAGGAACGCGTGCAGAGCACTCTACCCTGTTGACTCACCGGCTCGACCCTGTTTGCTCCGGAGTGGATTTGCGGTTTCAGCTGCCGAGCGACGATGGCGAAGTTTGTCTTGACCCTTGATCCGCAAGACGGATAACCTTTGCTCCGCTACAGCGAACTGAGCCTTTAGAAGCCGTTCGGTGAACTCCGCGCAAGCAATCTCAAAAGGAGTGAATCACACGGTTCGTCATTGTCTGCCCCGGAATCACCCTGTTAACTACGCGCTCCAACAGAATAGTGACTTTTATTCATACTGTGCTTGAATCGCCATCACCATGAACCACGAACCACCATGCTGATCTACTTGGACAACTGTTGCTTCAATAGACCCTTTGACGATCAGTCGCAAATGAGAGTCCGCTTGGAGACCGAGGCTAAGCTTGCCATACAAGCCGAGGTAAGGAACGGGACTGTAGACCTCGCATGGTCATACATTTTGGACTTCGAAAACACAGCCAACCCGAATGAAGAGAGAAGGGAAAGCATCGAACGCTGGAGACAGTTTGCGACTGTCGACACAACCGAATCCGAGGCCATTCTCGATTTCGCTCGCAAACTTCATCAAGCGGCAATGAAGAAAAAGGATTCACTTCATCTTGCTACGGCAATCTCCTTACAGTGTGATATATTTTTCACGACTGACGACGGAATTCTGAAGAAGCGACGTATGATCGGTGGCATCAGAGTTCTCAACGCCGTCGAATATTATGCAAACACCGATGACTGATTCTGAGATCCGCTCCAGGGGTGCCGCCGCGCTTGCCGAGTCGCTTGGTGCCGTTGAGGCAGAGAGGTTCATCACGTTAATCCTGCGTGAGCCGTTCGACTACACGAAATGGCGGCAACCGCTCTTCGAAGACCGCACTATAGACGAGATCAGTGCCGCAGCCGCAAGGCATCGTACAACGTAGCAAGTTCACGAGGTTCACGGGGCCTGTCGCTCCCAGATTCCAAACTCGAACGGGGGGGGCACAGTGCGACGGGTCCGCAGGGCCCGCCCTTTGCCAATGCCGTGGTTGATTGGGTGACGACGCTCAATCCCGGCGACAACGCCACGGTCTCGGTCTTCTTTGACGGCAGCAATGTGCGTTTCCAGTTCGGCATCCCGCGCGGCAGCAATGGTACGAACGGCAACGACGGTGCCCCCGGCGCGCAAGGCCCACCCGGCGAAGTGACTTCTGCCCAGCTCACCGCCGCGATCAACGGCACGAGCATGAACTCGAACGGGGTGGCGACACTCGATACCGTCCCGAGCGATCCCCCGACCTTCGCGGACTATGAGGCGCTGAGGGCGAAGGTGAATGAGCTGATCGGGGCGCTGCGACGGGTTTGAAGTTTCAGGTTTAAAGTTTCAGGTTCCGGTGACCTTTTCACCACAGAGGGCACAGAGGGCCACAGGTACAGGAAGGCGAACCGGAAAGCCTGTCTGTAAGCCCTCTTATCCGTGTTCATTCGTGTTCATTCGTGGTCCAACGATTCTTAACCACAATCGGAGCGAAGATAGATGCCGCAGGCATCAAAGGACCACAGAGGTTTTTTCCGACAGTCCTGGTTTCTGGTTCCAAGTTCCTGGTTCCTGATAACAAAGAACCAAGAACGAGGAAATATCAGTAAGGGAACCCCGTCTGGAATTCGACCGTGCCCAACGCCCTGATATACGCACCTTTCTTCGAAAACACCTTGCCAGACCGGGGGTTTTCCGACATTCTCGCTCCGAACTCCCTCGTTGATACCACTGCGGGAGGTCATACGAATAAGTACTGTTCGCTTGAGAATTCGAGAAATGATCATGTCCGAAGCGCTCATTAACGCCTGAGTCATGTGCAGCTGATTGATCTAATCGCAATGGAAGAAAATACGTCGTTTTCAGTCGCTTGGGGAGAATTCGCCCGAACGCTGGTTTATCAAGATGAAGATGGCAAGCTGACGTTTACTTTTGATTTCCCGGAGAATCCAGATCCTGACGGCGTATATTTGGACTTCGGATCCGTAAAGGGTGACGCTCTTCGTTACGGGAGAGCGTTCGAGAGAGTTAAAACCTTTCTCATTTCTCAAGGAAGAAATGTTTATGACTGAGTGCCACAAGAAAAACCCCGGAATCGCGAACTCGGGTCGGCAGGCAACGGCTTCGCCGTCGCCTGCGACCTGACGTTCGCTCCAAAAATCATGAACCAAGCCGAGCGAGTTTCCGATTTCAT
The DNA here is from genome assembly GCA_017991025.1 of Verrucomicrobiales bacterium. GTDB lineage: Bacteria > Verrucomicrobiota > Verrucomicrobiia > Verrucomicrobiales > DEV007 > Arctic95D-9. Next base: position 535 of record JAGNMT010000283.1, on the reverse strand, counting down.
GTGGAGAGTCGAGGATTCGCCCGATTCAGTCTACGCGCATCGTGAACGGGACTGGCGATACATTCCCATTCATCCTTTCGCAGACGAACCCTCAATTTTGATTCGCCTCGAATTGACCCCCGGGGATTGCCTGAGTGCGGACGCTTACTGGGAAATCGACGGAGACATCGTATTCCTCGAGACTATTTCCGGAGCAAAGACCAACCGTGAAAGGGGGCTATACTGCCGGACAAGAACAGAGGGCGGAAACGTTGCGTTTGCCGTCCTTGCAAATGATTCGGTGACAAGATCCGAGTTTGAACGAATTATGGCTCGATTCTATGACTCCGGTCAACTGTTTGACTCGTTTCCGGACGCGCTAACCAAAATCGAGAGCGAATCGGGTCCCCGCGACTGACTGAGATTTGACTCAGCCAGCCACGGGTCCCACACCACCCTGCGTACGGCTCCGTACAGGGCGGTTCCAATCAGACTCGGGCATTTGGCCCGTAATGAAGAACGGTCCAGATTGCTTTCATGTCAGGAACTCCTTGCT
>JAGNMT010000282.1 GCA_017991025.1 Verrucomicrobiales bacterium | reverse complement strand
GCGCGTGACACCCGGCTGAGAGGAGACTGCTCCCGCCGTTCTCTATCGTCGTGTTCCAGCGATATTGCCCGTACCAGGGACCGATGCCGTGGTAATAATCGACTTCCCCGTAATGAATCTCACCGATGAACCCCTCTTCGATGAGCTTACTCGTCGTGAGGAACTGACTGATGAAACGAACCTCAAAACAGACACAGGCCTTAACCCCTGCCGCCTCAGCCGCCTCATGGATCGCGCGGCAGTCCTCCCAGGTCAGAGCCATCGGCTTTTCGAGAATGATGTGTTTTCCCGCCTTTGCCGCCGCCTCCGCCTGCGCCCGGTGCTGATTCGGATAGCTGGTGATCGAGACCACATCGATGTCTGACGCGAGCATCTCCTCAAGATTGGTATAGGTCTTGATCTCGCTGCCATGGCGGGCCGAGACCTCCGCGTCATTGAGTGGCCTTGACGAAAACACCGCCGCGACGGTCCCCTGAGTAGTTCCGTTTATTGCATCCGCGTGAGCCGTGGCGGCCCATCCGTAACCTATGATTCCGACTTTGTATGACATGCCTCCATTGAAGCTAGCCCCAGTCCGTCGGGCAATGAAAAACTTCACCCCGAATACGGTATTTGGATACCGCTCAAGTCGCCCCTTCTCCCAGTTCGAAAGACATCCCGACAAATCCTCCCCCTGAGAATTCCCCGCCGAGTCGCGGCGAAATCGTGAACTCGGGGAAGAGCAGCGGTTCACCGGACACATTCTCACGCCCCTTCCACCACAGGATGATCCAGCCGATCAATCCCAGCACCGCGAGACAGCCGAGGATGACGACCGCCGTAAAAATAAGCGAAATCACTTTGCTCGAATCATCAATAAAGATCCCCGGAGCATACTCGCGGAGCAGTTCCGGCGCATCGGAAGAGGCCATCAACTCATGAACGGAAGAGGCCGCAGCAATGGAGCGCTCGTCCTTGTTCTCACTCTCCATGAGGCGACTCAACCAGTAGAGCTGGATACTGAGCTCGATCGCCATTTTCTCAACCTGATCCGGAGCGAGTTCAGTCATCCCCCCCTCGCGGAGACAATTTTGCAGAATACGGTCAAAGACAGATTTGGGCAGGGAATCCCGCACCGATTCATTAAACACCAATTGCGTCAGTTGGGGCTTTTCCCGATAATACAACATCAGCACTGTCGGAGAGTCTGAAAACCACTTTTTGTGCAAGGCCTGGACATCGATATCTGCGGGGATTTTCTGGTCTTCCCCGAGGGCCATCACATAAATCCGGAACTTCGACTCGTCGGAGTGGAACTCGAGAAAACGTTTGATGTCATTCGATTTCTGCTCGGTCAGAAGCCTCTGAGGATCGATCAGGAAATCGACGGGGGCGTAGGCGAAATAGAGATCCTTCAACTCACCCTCAATGGGCGGCAGCGGCTCATAGGCCTCTTCCTCCACAGCGACTTGCGGGACCACAAAAGTGCCATCGGGCTTCTCAATCAGCGAAGGACGCCCGCCCGGGGGCACCGCTCCACCTTCAACCGATCCCTGCGGTCCATAGAACTGCACCGCTCCCGGCGTTGTCACAGTCGCCGTGCCATCCGCCGCAACCGTCCCCGCCACAGCCGGGGGTGTTGTCGTGGAGCCCTCTTCGGTTACGAGTCCCTTTGGCCAAAGACCTCCGCCGAGAATGTAGCCGGTCGCACCAGTTGGGTCATCCCACTCGGGCAACTCGACCTCGGCCGCTAACGCGGGCAGCGAAAGCAGCGGGAAGAACAGTATAGCAAGAAGACACCTCATAAAAAATCGACGAATGAAATCCGCTAGGCAGATTTGCGTGAAACCTCCAGGCGGGCCGATGCTGTCAGCGGGTTAACAAAATGCGGCGGGAGATCGAGCGCTGTATTCGGAGTCCCCTGAAGCCCCGCGTGCAATTGTTCGCGGGTCAGCTTCCGAAGTTTGCGACCCTTCTGATCGAGGATTTTGGCGAGCCGTAGAAAAATTCGCTCCAACGCTTCCCCGTACTCCAAGTTCACGAGATTCGGACGGACATACGTCAGAGCCCGGTAGGCATCCTCTTCCGAAATCAGGGTCTCGGCGAAATATCCCAGTGAAATTCCGATCTGCTTCGAGTTCATGTCCATGACCACTAGAATCGCGTTCTCATTCGGACGGACATATTCAGCCCCTTTCACCTGGCCATGATTCAGAAGCCAGAACCCCAGTTCACTGATACTGAGGTGGCTCGGGAGGGTGCCGAGATACGCGCAAAACAACATCTGGGGAAATTTCAATTCCAATTGATCGAGCGTGAGACTCAGTTCGTCCCGCTCCCGCTTGCGGAGGCAGTGGGCCGCGTCGTGGACACGGTTCAAAAGCACCTGATTTTCCCCACAAGTCGACGCCGCTTCCGCTTCACTGTAGCCGCAGGAATAGCAGCTAACAGCTTCATGATCCACCGGGCGCTGGCATCTGGGGCACTTCATGACAAAAACGGAAGAACAGACTTACGCTCCATTATTATTCAAATTATCAATTTTACAATATTATAAAGCAATATTAGATAAGTCAAGTAATTCCCCGAATTTGATCTAATTCCTGAGAAATTGAAAGGTTCATTTCCGCGTATCAAAAAGAGGCTCCGGGGTGAAATGCGCTAAAATTCTTCTTGTTCCTCAGCTCCCCTTCCGCTCCTTACTTGCATGTCAGCGCTCCTCCCCCGTGTTTTTGTCACCGTAAACGTCCCTCTCGATCACCTCGCGCCCCTCGCTGGCGTGGCGGATATGATCATGCCCGACAACGGCGTCTCCGCAGCGCCCCGTGCCCAGGTCCTTGAAATGATCAGTGACTGCATCGCTGTCATCTCGCAGGGAGAGCTCCGCGTCGACCGTGAATTCCTCGATGCCGCCACTTCGCTGAAGTTCGTCGCCAACGCCGCCATGGGCATCGACAACCTCGATCTCGCGGAACTGCGCAGCCGGGGCATCGCGGCCACAAACACCCCGGCCGCCTTCGCCGAATCGACCGCCGACCACACCCTCGGACTCATGCTCGACATGACCCGTCGCATCTCCGAGTCGGACCGCTTCGTCCGGACCGGACAATGGGCACGAGGAATGGAACCCCTGCGCTGGGAGGGCACGCTCCTCGGCGGGAAAACACTCGGCATTATCGGTTACGGACGCATTGCAAAAATGGTCGAGCGCCGCGCCCGGGCCTTTGACATGGAAGTTATCCACACCAAATCGACGCCGCACGATCACCCCGATTACCGTCCTCTCGACACCCTCCTCGGCGAAGCGGACATCGTCGTGACGCTCGTCCCCCTCACGCCCGAAACCCGCCACCTCATCAACGCCGAACGCCTCGCGAAAATGAAACCGGGATCCTTTTTCATCAACGTCGCCCGCGGCAAAGTGATGGACGAAGCCGCCGTCGTCGCGGCGCTGCAATCCGGTCATCTCGCCGGAGCCGCCTTCGATGTTTATGAAGAAGAACCCGTCGTGAACGAGGCACTATTGACGATGAACAACGTCGTCCTCGCGCCCCACATCGGAGGCGCGACGAGAGAACAGCGGAAACGGGGCAGGCTCGAGGCTTCTGGAGAAGTGGCTCGGTTTCTCAGGGGCGAGGCCTTGTTGAATCCTGTTTGATCCCGCTCACTTCGTGCTCGTAAAAGCGACGTCATCAAAACCGACCGACGCTCCCTGCACCACCAAACGATAACCGGTCTTCTCTTTCGCGAGATTCGCATGCGTGCCTGAAATTGTCTTTCCGCCGCAGGTAACCTTCGCGGTGTCGCCGGTGAGCGAGCAGGACATCTCGGTCCATTCACCGGGCTTGAGCGTGAGCGTTTCCTTGCCGAGCACTTCCGCTTTCGAAGCGGGATCTTTCTTGTCTTTATCCATTGCGAGCGTCAGCACATCGCCGACCAGAGTGACCCGGAAAAGATGCCCTTTGGGGTGATTGTAACTGAGATTAAATCCTTTCGCACCGTCCAGGCGAAAACGGAAACTAATCGTCGAATCCTTGTGCGGATCGGGAATCGAAAAGACCGCCGCGTGCTCGTCACTCTCCAGCTCCGCCCCGACGAGAGCACCGTCGACCACTTTCCACTCCCCTTTCATTCCCGCCCAGGTTTCCGGAAGGGTCGCCGTGCTGAAATCGGCCTTTACCGCCGGGTCGGCATTGGCGACCGAATGAAGAGCGAGCAAAAACGAGACGACGAGGGTGAGTTGGATTTTCATAGGAGTAGCTATTAACCGAGTCTGCCCGATTCGGCAATACAAACGACACGACACAACAGGGTCAGGTCGCCGGGTCAAGAGGGTCAAGTCAGACCTCCTCAAGCCTCATTTTTGCATCGCCGAAGGTCTCCGGTCGCACCTCCATCTTGTCCATCATCGAGAGGAAAAGGCGGCAAAGCTGGCGCTCGGGCTTGTCCTTGTAGTCCAGAACCCGACCGCCTTTGAGACGTCCACCGGCGCCACCGAGAACGATGACGGGGAGTTGATCGTTGTCATGCTTTGCCCCGGCCATCATGCTGGAGCAGTGCATCAGCATGGTGTTGTCAAGAAGCGTGCGCGAGCCCTCTTGAATCGCATCGAGTTTCCCCGCGAGGTAGGCGAGATTCTCCATAAAGAACTGATTCACGGCGAGCCAGTCTTCACCATCGCTGTGGGAAAGGAGGTGATGAATCATGTAGTCAATTCCATGACCGGCCTGCTGCACGCTCGGTAGATTCGGGAAACGCAAGGCGCTGTGATCGTTGTTCAGCTTCAGCGTCGTGATGCGGGTCGTGTCGGTCTGGAAACCGAGGACCATGATGTCGCACATCAGACGCATATGCTCGGCGATGTCCTGCGGGATGCCGTCGGCGGGACGAGTGATGTTCGGCTTGTCGAGAGTGGGACGCCAGCCCTGCAGTTCGCCGCGTATGCCCGCGTTCTCGATGCGTTTTTCCACCTCGCGCACCGAGTCGAGATACTCGTCGAGTTTGCGTTGATCGCCGCCGCTGATGCTGCGCCGCAGGTCCTGTGCATCGGAGAGCACCGCATCCAGAACACTCCGATCACCGGGCGCGACATCGTCCTTAAAGAGGCGGTCGAAGGCGAGCGAGGGATAAATTTCGAGAGGTGTCGGCGTCGTCGGCGAACTCCACGAGATGTGCGAGCTGTAGAGCATCGAATAATTTTTGTGCACTGACGGATTGGATCGCTCACAACCGAGAACCAGGCTCGGCACTTTTGTCGAGCGTCCGTAACTCTGTGCCACGAGTTGATCAAAACTCGTGCCCGATTTGATCTCGCCGCCCGACGCAATCGGCGCGCCGGAGAGCAGGTTGCCGGTCTGCGAGCTGTGAATGTTGCCCTTGCGGGCTTCCTCGTGATAAAGACCGCGGACAAAAAGCATTTTATCGCGGAAGTCGTGCAGGGGCGCGAGGACCCTGCCCAGTTCCATCGCTTTACCCTCCCCTTTCGCCCACCATTCTTTCGAGTGAAACCCGTTGCCCGAAAAGAGCACCCCG
>JAGNMT010000281.1 GCA_017991025.1 Verrucomicrobiales bacterium | reverse complement strand
AGGAATAGTCAGGTTAGTAGAACAGTAAGATGGGTCCGGTTGAGCCGGGCATAGAAAGAAGAAAGCGATCCATCAAGATCGATCCTGTGACAATGCCCGCTCGACCCATCCGGCTTTCACCTGACTCGGGGAGCGCATATTGAATGATTGGGAATAATATCCACTCATCTTCAGAAGATCCTACGATCCGAAAGGCTGATTTGCTACTCCGCCTTTTCAGAAATGGAAAAATCGCGTAGTCTTGTCGCATGCGCCATTGCTTACACTCTTTTTTGCTTCTCCTCGTTGTTTCCGGTGGATCGGGTTTTGCTCGATCCCAGGAGACCGCCAAGTCGGCGACTAAGAAGGCAGCTGCGGCCGAGGAGCTAAAGCCGGAAGTCAGTGTGAAAAAAATCGGTGAGACACTTTACCGGATCGGCGAGATCGAGTTCGATGCCAAGTCCCGTGAGATTCGCGTTCCAGTGACGGTGAATATGAGAGAGGGCGGCCCCATCGAATACCTTCTCGTGAATGAAAAAGGGAAGGTGCATGAGTCTATTTTCACCACGGCGGTTTCCCCGACCAATCTTCAGATCGCGATGAAACTGCTTCGTTTCAAAGCGGGACGCGGTGATGTCTTCAACCGGCTCCTTGCCCCCGAGTTTCTTGAAAAAGAGGGAGGAATCGAGGCGGATCGGGGTGACAGCGTCTCTTTTTTCTTTGAGGTAACGGGTGGTGGCAAAGCGGTTCCCGCCTATGAGTTTGTGATAGACGGGGAAAGCGCCGAGGCGATGAAGCCGGGCGGATGGATCTACACCGGATCCGTCGTCGAGGGAGGTAATTTTATGGCGGAGACGGAGGGATCCATCATCGCGATTTATCTCGATGAATTTGCTCTTTTCAACATGACCCGGGCCGGTGCGGATCTCGATGACCGATGGGGTACCCGCAGCTCGGTGATCCCGGAAATCGGGACGAAAGGAATACTGATCATTCAACAAGATGGAAAGAAAGCGGTCACAAAAGAGAAGTAATCCTGCAAACTGGTTCAATCTTTAATCTATTATTCAATGAAATCCTTCAGCACCCTTTCACTACTCGTCCTCGCCCTGTGCGGACCTGTCATCAGTTCCGGACAGGAGAAAATCGGACCCGGTCCGGATGGCAGCAATGTCTCTTTGAAACTCGAATTGCAGCGGGCGATAACGAAGGGGGTTGCGTTTCTCAAGAGCCAGCAGAACGCTGAATCGGGGGCGTGGAGCGATACTGATACCCCCGCATTTTCTGCTTTGGCCATCTCAGCGATCCTCGGAGATCCTTCTCTGGATCCTGCCAAACCACTCCCGGCTGAAGCGGAAAAGGGTTACACCTACCTGCTCTCTAATGTGAAATCGGATGGTGGCATCTATGGCAAGGGGCTCGCCACCTACAACACATCCCTTTCCATCATGGCTCTTCTCCAGTCCGGGAAAAAGGAGCACCTTCCCGTCATCGCGAAGGCACGTCGCCTCCTCATCAACCAGCAGCAGGATTATGATAAGCGGGGTGAAGTGGACAACCTTTTTGACGGAGGTATTGGTTATGGAGGTTCGTATGCCCACTCGGATCTTTCGAATACGCACCTTGCTCTTGAAGCCCTTTATTATTCGAAAAAAGCCCTCGCTGACACCGAGTTCGACGAAAGTGGTGAGTTTGATCTCGATTGGGACGCGGCGATTCAGTTTGTCAGCCTGACGCAGAACTCCGATGAGACGGTGAAAAAACTCGGTGGCTCGGCCGGGGTTCGCGAGGAGGACAAAGGCGGCTTTATCTACTTCCCCGGAGATACGAAGTCAGAGGAGATCGTGCTGAAGACCGCCGAGGGTGAGAAAACCGCGCTGCGCAGTTATGGAAGCATGAGTTACGCCGGACTGCTTTCCTTCATCTATGCCGATTTGGATCGGAAAGACCCGCGTCTCGTGGCGGTGATGGACTGGCTCCGGAAGAACTTCACGCTCGAAGAAAATCCGGGCATGGACGCCCAGGGGCTCTATTATTATTACCATACAATGGCCAAGGCCCTTTCCATTACCGGAACGAAGAGCTTTGTCACTCCCGAGGGGAAAAAGATCGACTGGAGGAAGGATCTCGCGCTCAAGATCATGAGCACTCAACGGACAGACGGCTCGTGGATCAACGAGGGTTCGAACCGCTGGATGGAGGATAACCCGATTCTCGTGACGGCCTATTCACTTCTATCGCTGGAGCATGTTTACCGGCAATTGTGAGTTTGAGCCTGTAGGCCGTTTCTTTTTCACCCCTTCTTCACCCGCACTCGACTGAACTTCGCTATTGCGCCGGAAGGTCACCCTGTGCTTATGCTGCCTGCATGAAACTCCGTCCCGCGATCTTCTTCGTTTTTACCACACTGTTTTTATTCCAGCACCCCATCTGCGCCGAAACGACCCCGGTCTGGCCGGGTCTTGCGCCCGGTGAGACGACGAAGAAGACAGGCGACACCCTCCCGCAGCGCCCCGAAGACAACCCTCCCATCTCCCGCGTCGAGAACATAACCGCCCCGACCCTTGCGATTTTCCCGGCACCAAAAGGAAAGGCGACTGGCGTCGGAGTGCTCATTCTTCCGGGAGGCGGTTTCGCCAAAGTTGTACCCGACATGGAGGGATCGGAAGCGGCCGCGTGGCTCAATAGGCTCGGCATTTCCGCCTTCGTCCTGAACTACCGCACCACGACCGGGGTCGATGCCCCGGCAGAGGCGGCGGCGAAGGCGCAACCCTGGCTGCGACCGCTTCAGGATTCCCAGCGTGCGATCCGCCACTTGCGCAGTCATGCCTCCGACTACGGACTCGATCCGGGGAAAATCGGTCTGCTCGGGTTTTCAGCCGGAGGTCAGGTCGCGGCGATACATCTGACGCAGGAGAAAGCCTCTTACGATTCCATCGACAAGATCGACGAGGCGAACTTTCGCCCGGATTTCTCACTGTTAATCTATCCCTGGAACGTCGCTGACACGAAGACCGGCCAGCTCCTTCCCCAGATTGCGCCCTCGGAGAAAATGCCACCGGGATTCATTGTCCACACTGACGACGACAAGTCGTCCTCACTGGGTTCCGCTCTGATCTACCTCGGGATGAAAAAGCACGGCGTGTCCGGTGAGCTTCATGTCTACCAAAACGGTGGTCATGGCTATGGCACACGCGACCGGCCTGCGTCTGTGATTGGAAGCTGGACGGATCGGGCGACCGAGTGGCTGCGGCTTCGGGGACTCGCAGCGGGAGAGTAATTAATTGATAGCAGGCATTTCATTTTTCAGCCCTTTTGACTTCGCTGTGCTTTGGACGCTTTGCTTGCCCGTGCCGGACACTCATTTGCCTCCGGCTATCTGCACTCTGTTTCGAATCGATTCTCTCGATTGTTCATCTGCGCCGTGCTCCGATTGCGCCCCACCAGAGACGCCCGGGAATAGAGGAGAGTTGAGTCCGGATTCCGGTAGGAAGTTTTGCAATTTTGATTGCAGAACAGAAACCGGCGGGGGGATTTCAGGCGAGAGCAATGCCCCATCTCGGCTATGTTCGGCCGGCGATGGCCCGATTGCGGCTTTGACGGATATCGCCGGATTCTTCACAATCGTGTAGCTTCACCCACCGCAGCCGATAATGCTAACTATCAACGGACTACCGAAACGAACCTGCGCGGGACCGAGCCGACGGGACCTTCTTCAGGTCGGAGGGGCCGGCCTTTTCGGTCTCAGTCTTTCCAAGGTCTTCGCCTCCGAATCGCTTGCCATGGGCGACGATCCCTTTACCGGAGGAAGAGCGAAGTCGGTGATCTTTCTTTTTCTTTTCGGCGGGCCGAGTCAGCTCGAGACCTTTGATTTGAAGCCGGAAGCTCCCTCGGAAATACGCGGTCCTTTCGGGTCCATTCCCTCGAAAACTCCGGACCTACTCATCAGCGAGCATCTCGGACGTCTCGCGAAGATCTCCGACAAATTTGCCGTGGTTCGTTCCATGACCCACGATTTTAATGACCACAGCGGAGCCGGGCATTATCTGCAAACGGGAAAACGCTGGCATGTCCCGGTTGGTGGCGGCTTCTCCGCGACTCCGAAAGACTGGCCCTCGATGGGATCCGTCGTCGAGTACCTCACCCAGCAATCGAAAGGCGGCATGGCGCGGGACCTTCCCGCCTACGCGGCGCTGCCGAACTGGCTCGGCCGTCTTCAGGATCGCGGCCAGTATCGCCGCCCCGGTCAATACGGGGGCTGGCTCGGCAACGGCTACAACCCGCTCACCACTTCCATCGAGAAACGTGACAACACCGATAATCCCTACTGGCGCGACTGCACGGACGAGGAATTGACCTTTCGAATCGACGGTCTCTCTCCGGGAATGCCGGTCAAACGCATCCAGCAGCGGGCGACACTGCGTGATCAGCTGGAGGCGGTGCAGCGTCAGGTCGAGGCCGGGGACGCCGCCGATTCAATGGACAGACATCGGCAGCGGGCCTTGGCGCTCGTTGCTTCGGACCGGGCCGGCCGGGCGCTCGATATCGGCGAGGAGCCCGACAAGCTCCGTGATCAATACGGTCGCCATCTCTTTGGCCAGAGCTGTCTCATGGCCCGTCGTCTCGTCGAGGCGGGGACACGATTTGTCACGGTGCACTACGATTGCGTGGATGGCTACGGCTGGGATTCGCACCAGTCGAGTTTTGATGTGAGGGATCATCTCCTCCCGACTTTCGATCAGGGATGCTCTGCCCTGCTATCTGATCTCGATGAACGCGGACTGCTCGACGAGACCCTCGTGGTGGCCATTGGCGAAATGGGACGCACCCCCAAAGCCAACGCAAAATGGGGCAGGGGACACTGGAGCACCTGCTTTCCCGCTCTCCTCGCCGGCGGCGGGATTCGCGGAGGGATCGTCTATGGGAAGTCCGACCGACTCGGGGCCTACCCTGACGAGAACCCCGTTTCCCCCGAAGATCTGGCGAAGACGATCTACTGGTCCCTGGGCATCAATCCCGATCTTTTCCTCCCAGACCGCGAGGGCCGCCCTGTGCCTATCGTCGAGCGCGGCAAGGTCATTCCAGCCCTGTTCGGGTGAGTGCGCTGTGCTCCGATTGCACATGCCTCATCGCAAGGCCGGGGATAAAGGGGGTTCGGTGATCGACTTCGACGAGAACTCGGCCCCTCACTGACTGATCCGACCAGTGCGCATCCGGGGCAGATCCGTATCCACACCCAGATCGATGTTTTCGGTATGGGGTTGGGAGGGGATGATGGGGAGAGGATTGGAGAAAGTGGAAAAGTTTGTCACGAAGAGTTGCCTGATCCGGAAATGAAATGAGTTATTAAAGAATGAACTCCCAACCAACTCCAGTAAGTTACTTGCCGCCCCACACCCGAAGCCCGCAAGGATTCGTTTGCTAAATTCTAAGACTGACCGGCATTCTATACGTGCTGTAACAAAATCTGAGGCCAGACCTTTTCTTCCTCGTGCGTGAAAACCGGACGGAGTAGGGTTTAACCCCATGGTGAT
>JAGNMT010000280.1 GCA_017991025.1 Verrucomicrobiales bacterium | reverse complement strand
CTACAAGGCTATGGAGGATCGTGCGCTGAAGGAGCTCGGCGGCAGGACGGATCCTGACAAAGTCACTCTGCCTCCCTATTATCCGCGTGATCCGGTCCTGCTTGAGGATTGGGCCACCTATCTCGATAGCGTGAGGATGACGGACTGGCATGTCGGCCAGGTAATGGCACGGCTCGATAATGAGGGGCTCCTCGGGAATACGCTGGTCATTTTCATGACCGATCACGGCATCAGCCACGCGAGGGGAAAACAGTTTCTTTACGACGAGGGCACCCATATTCCCTTTATCATTCGCGGTCCCGGGGTTCCGCCCGGAACCGTGCGGGATGACCTCGTTGAGCACATTGACATGGCCGCCGTATCGCTGGCTGCAGCGGGAATGGCGGTACCGGAATGGATGCAGGCACGCGACCTTCTCTCACCGGGCTACGAGCCGCGCGAAGCGGTTTTTGCAGCCCGCGACCGCTGCGGCGAGGCTGCCGACCGGATCCGTTCGGTGCGGACCTCAACGCATCTCTATATTCGAAATTATTACCCGCTACGGCCTCATCTGATGCCCAATGACTATAAGGACAGCAAGGCGATCATCAGTCGATTGCGTGACATGCAGGAGGCGGGTGAGCTGAATTCATTGTCCAGAGAACTCTTGTTCGCAGCGACCCGTCCGGCGGAGGAGCTGTATGAATGGAGCAGCGACCAGTGGCAGATCGCCAATCTCGCTGGTGATCCGGCACAGGCGCAGACTCTGAAAACTCTCTCAGCGAAGCTCGATCAATGGATCAAAGATTCGGGAGACCCTGGATCGGAGTCGCCCGAGGTCTATGCCCTTGAAATCGAAGACGAACTCAAGGTGATCAAGCCGGGCACCGAGCGATATACCTTTTTTAAGTCCAATGCCGCGATCTACCAGAGGTGGGCGGCGGAGGGAAAGTAGTTTTTCCCGATCACTTCAGACGACAATGCGAACTTCCTCTCTCCTTATTTTTCTTACTCTTTTCTTCGGTTCGTCGCTGCCCGGCGCGGATCGACCCAACATCGTTTTCTTCCTCGTGGACGATCTCGGTCAGCGCGATCTCGGTTGTTACGGGAGCACCTTTTACGAAACCCCCAACCTCGACCGGCTCGCAAAGGACGGGATGCTCTTTACCGACGCTTACGCCGCGTGCCCGGTGTGTTCCCCCACGCGTGCGAGTGTCATGACAGGACAGTGGCCGCAGCGCACCGGCATCACCGACTACATTGGAGCACCCGCTGAACCGGAGAAATGGAAGCGAAACACCAAACTCCTCCCCGCTGCGTACAGTGATCGTCTCTCGCTCGATGCGCCGACCCTGGCAAAGGCGATGAAGGCAGCCGGCTACGCGACTTTTTTTGCGGGCAAGTGGCACCTCGGTCCGGAAGGATGGTGGCCTGAGAATCAAGGTTTTGATATCAACAAGGGCGGTATCGACAAAGGTGGCCCCTACGGAGGGAACAAATATTTTTCTCCTTACGGCAATCCGCGGCTGAGCGACGGGCCTGAGGGGGAGCATCTTCCTGATCGTCTCGCGACCGAAGCCGCCCGGTTTATCGAGGAAAACCGGGACAAGCCGTTTTTTGCCTATTATTCGTTTTACGATGTTCACACCCCTCTCATGGCGCGCGAGGATTTGAAGAAAAAGTATGAGAACAAACGAATGCGCCTCGGGCTTACGGCGGAGTGGGGAAAGGAAGGGGAGCGCGAGGTTCGGCTCGTGCAGGAGCACGCCGTCTACGGGGCCATGGTCGAGGCGATGGATTTGGCGGTGGGGAAAGTGTTAGGCAAATTGGACGAGCTCGGATTGCGGGAGAATACCCTCGTCATTTTCACGAGCGACAACGGTGGTCTCTCGACGAGCGAAGGCTCACCGACCTCGAATCTCCCGCTGCGTGGCGGCAAGGGATGGCTCTATGAAGGCGGGATCCGCGAGCCGCTTCTCGTGCGCTGGCCTGCAGTGGTGAAGCCGGGCACTGTCGCCGATACTCCGGTCAGCAGCCCCGATTTCTTTCCCACTCTCCTCGAGGCGGTCGGAGCTGAACCTGCGACCGGGCAGGTGCTGGACGGGCTCAGTCTCATCCCGGTACTTAAGGGAGGGTTTCTCCCGGAGCGTGCGCTTTTCTGGCATTATCCGCATTATGGCAATCAGGGAGGGGCACCGGGATCAGCGATCCGCCGGGGGGATTTTAAACTGATCGAGTGGAACGAGGACGATAAAATCGAGTTGTATAATGTCTCGATCGATCCCGGTGAGAAAGAGGATGTCGCCGCGGAACAGCCGGCCCTTTCCGGGAAACTTCGGGCGGAACTCCATCAGTGGCAGAAAGACGTCGGAGCCAAGCCGCCGACGGTGAATCCCGGCTATGATCCTGCGAAGCCGAGTGGACGCGCCGTTGCTAAGAAGCTGTAATTTATATCAATCTGCCCATCAAAGCCTGATCTCACCAATGCGTAATCTATTCATTCTCGCCCTTCTCATTTCGTCGAGCGCTTTAGCCTCAGACAAGCCGAACGTCCTTTTTCTGATCGCCGATGATCAGTGCTTCGAGACGATACGCGAGTTCGGCTTCACGGATATCGACACGCCGAACCTCGACCGGCTCGTGCAGTGCGGGACGACCTTTACCCATGCCTACAACATGGGATCCTGGAGTGGAGCCGTCTGCGTTGCCAGTCGCACCATGCTCATCACCGGACGCAGCGTCTGGCGGGCGAACGCGATCTACAATGAAACCGACAAAGAGCGCGAGGCGGGACGGCTCTGGCCGCAGATGATGTCGCGGGCCGGGTATGAGACCTATTTCACCGGGAAGTGGCACATCCAGGCCAAGGCCGAGATGGCCTTTGACGCCACGAAAGATGTCCGCGCCGGCATGCCCAAAGACACGCCCGAAGCCTACAACCGGCCCCTCGAGGGTTTACCCGACCCGTGGAGCCCATCCGATCCGGAGTTCGGGGGGTTCTGGCAGGGTGGCAAACATTGGAGCGAAGTCGTCGGTGACAACACGATTGAGTTTCTCGGGGCGGCGAAGCGGCAGAAGAAACCGTTCTTTATGTATATCGCCTTCAATGCCCCCCACGATCCCCGTCAGTCTCCGCAGGAATACATCGACAAATACCCGCTCGATCGCATCGCGATACCGAAGAATTTCCTGCCCGAGTATCCTTACAAAGACGCCATGGGTTGCGGTTCCGGTCTGAGGGATGAAAAGCTCGCCCCTTTCCCGCGAACCGAACATGCGGTCAAGGTCCACCGGCAGGAGTACTATGCGATCATTACGCACCTGGATGCGCAGATCGGTCGCATTCTCGACGATCTCGAAAACTCTGGGCAGGCGGAAAATACCTGGATCTTTTTCACCGCCGATCATGGGCTCGCGGCCGGCCATCACGGGCTTATGGGAAAACAGAACATGTATGACGACAGCCTGCGGGTTCCCTTTGTCGTGAAGGGCCCCGGCGTGAAGGCGGGGGCAAGAATCGATGATCCCATCTATCTGCAGGATGCCATGGCCACAGCACTCGATCTGGCGGGTGCGCCGAAGGAGGAACAGGTTGAATTCCACAGCCTGCTTCCGCTCATGCGAGGGGAGAAATCACCGGCGTCACGCGAGGCTATCTATGGTGCCTATCTCGAGCTCCAGCGGGCCGTGATCCATGACGGGTGGAAACTGATCCTCTATCCGAAGGCAAAAGTCGCCCGGCTTTATCATCTCACCGAAGACCCCCTGGAAATGACCGATCTGGCGAATGAACCGGCTCAGGCAAAGCGGAAGGGCGGGCTTTTTAAGCGACTGTTAGGATTGCAGAAGGATCTCGCTGATCCGCTCGATTTGGTCGCCGCGTTTCCCGAACTCTGACCCGTTTTTTCAACCCAATGACAAGCTTCCCCGCAGACCTTCGATCGCAGCCCCTCTATTAATGAAAATCTTCCCACTCGCTTTTCTCTTTTTGATCGCCCCCGGGTTTCTCTCCTCCCGCGCCGATGCCGCAGAATCTCCGCCCAACATCGTCTACCTGATTTCGGATGATCACGCCTGGACGGATTACGGCTTCATGGGACATGCTCAAATTGAAACGCCGAATCTCGACAAGTTGGCCGCGCGCAGCGCTCTATTTTCCCGCGGCTACGTGCCCACCGCGCTCTGCCGTCCCGCCCTCGCGACCTTCGCGAACGGGCTTTACGCTCATCAGCACGGAGTGACCGGGAATGATCCGGCACCGCTGCCCGCCCCCGGCGTGCCGACCGATGGCAAGGGAAAAGCGAAAGGCAAGGCAGAGTCACCCGAATATGCCGCGTTGCGGGAGAAATTGATCTCGAAGATGGATGCGCAACCCACGATTGCAAAACTGCTCGGAGACAAGGGATACCTCAGCCATCAGTCGGGCAAGTGGTGGGAGGGCAGCCCGCTGCGTTTTGGTTTTACGAACGCGATGACACGCGGATTTCCTAAGCCGGGAGGCCGTCATGGAGATGATGGGCTCAAGATCGGCCGCGAAGGCATGGAACCGGTTTTCGAGTTCATCGATCACGCTGTTGAAGAGAAGAAGCCCTTCTTTCTCTGGTACGCTCCCATGCTTCCCCATACGCCTCACAATCCCCCTCAGGAGCTCTTTGAGAAATACAAGGCAAAGGGCATCGGGTCAGATCATGTCGCGCGCTACTACGCCATGGTTGAGTGGTTCGATCAGACGTGCGGGCAACTGCTCGACAAGCTCGATGCCAAAGGACTCACTGAAAACACGCTCGTTGTCTACGTCGCCGATAATGGATGGATTCAGGACCCTGACTCGCAGGGATATGCGCCCAGGTCGAAGCAGTCGGCCAACGAAGGCGGGACACGCCAGCCCATCATGTTCTCCTGGCCGGGGGTAATCAAACCCGGTGATCGAGGTGAGCAGCTTGGTTCCAGCATTGACATCCTGCCAACGGCTCTCGCGGCTGCGGGGGCTGAGATTCCCGGGAACCTGCCGGGACTGAATCTCCTGCCCGTTTTGAAGTCCGGCGAGCCGACGGCGCGCAAGACGGTTTTCGGAGAGACTTTCGCCCACGATGTCGCCGACATCGATAATCCGCAGGAGACGCTCCTTTACCGGTGGGTTGTCGAAGGCAAGTGGAAGCTCCTCCTCACCTATGACGGCAAACTGGATCGATACGCGAGTTCGCATCCGCGCACCGAGAAACGGCCCCAGCTTTTTGATCTTCTGGCCGACCCTCACGAAGACACTAATCTCGCTTCTGCCAATCCCGAAGTCGTCGCCCGTCTCGCGGCGGGTCTTCAGGAATGGTGGCCGGTGACGCAACGTCAGGTCCTGACTGAGTGGACCGATGCGCCCGGGGTATGGAAGTAGGATTTTGTCATTTTCTTCCATGAAAACGGTCCATCTCGTTCCTCTCCTCCTCTTCTGCGGACTCGCCGCCGCCGCCGACAAACCCAATCTCATCCTGATCATGGCCGACGACCTGGGTTACGAGTGTATCGCCGCGAATGGAGGAGAATCCTATCAAACCCCGAATATA
>JAGNMT010000279.1 GCA_017991025.1 Verrucomicrobiales bacterium | reverse complement strand
AAGGATTATAGCGCTGACCATGCGTGTGCACTCCGTTGAGGATATTGTAGTCGTTGTTCCAGAACCAGTCCTTGTCCTTCACTGCCGCGTGGACTGTGTCAGGATAGACTTTCGACTGGCGGTCCTGCTTGCCATAGAGCCCGTTCGCGAGGATGACCGCGAGCTTCTCGTAGCCGGCCTCGTTGGGAATAAATCCTCCTGTCGTCAGGGGCTTGTCGGTGGCCGCATACAACTCCCTGGTCGGATTGAAGAGATCGATGAAAGTGAGTTGGAATTTCTTTGCGACGGCTTCCATTGCCGCCGAGTAAAGGGCCAGAGCACCGTTCTCTTTCTCGCCGTTCGGCAGATCCCGGGAATCGCTGAGGTTCTCGAACGCGACAGGCGAGACGAGAACCAATCGGGGGGCCTCTTTGCCGTTGTAGGCTTTACTCAAGGTGTGCACAACAAAGGCCTCAAGCTCGGCCTGATAATTGGCAACGCGATCCGCTCCGTCAAAGGATTCATTGTAACCGAAAAAAGCGACAACCGTATCGGCCTTCAGAAACGTCAGCCACTGATCCGGGGTCGGGAAGAAACCTTTGCCGTTGTGGATCGAGTTCTCGGGACGAAATTTTTCAGCACCGGGAAAAGCCCACTGCGACACCCTCGAAGGATGCGGACGGAATCCGGGCGTATCACCGGGACGGCCCATATTGCGGAAGAAAAGCTCGCTGTCGGGGTAGCGCAGTTGCAATTCGGTCTCGATGCGGCTGTAATAAGCATCACGCTCCGCCAGTCCGTTGCCGATCAGAACGATACGCTCACCCTTTGCCGGGGGCGCAACGGCCTGCGGACGGGCTTTGGTCGCGGCGGGTGGGTCCACTTCAGGCGCATGCGGAGCACCGTCGCCGCTGTTGTCGGGGCGCTTCTTTTCCTCTGCCTTAGCGGCCTGTTCGGACTTTGTCAGGGCCTTCACTCCGGGAATCTTGAGGTCCGATGTCGCCGGGCTTTTCCCGAGACCATAGTCATCGGGTTTGCGATTCAGCTTTTTGTAAAGATCACTGCCGAGACCGCTGTAAAAAGAAGGCTCGAAGGGATCGACATAAGCGACGTCGGCCTTATCGGGAACCTTCATCCCGAGGAGATGAAACACGGTATTCACGGTAAGCCGCCGCAGATCCTCATCGGCGTAGTCAACCGACGCGCCCATCGTCGTGCAAAACGCTTTCCCTTTGGTGGTCCCGTTTGGAGCAGTGTACTCGCGCAACCAGGCCAGCGGCATCATCGGATCGTTCTTTTTCCCGGCAACGCCCTTCGACGATGGATCCAGCGACTCCGTGACCTCTCCGCGCAGCAGTATCGTCGACTTGTACTCATCCAAATTCGCAATACCATAGACATCGGTGGTCACAAAAATCTCACCCACACCACGCAACACCTCGTGCGAGCCATTTGAAGTCACCACGACCCCGCGAGTACCTTCCTTTTTGTGGGCCCCATGATGATTCACCCACTTTTCGCCCAGGATGTTCAAGCCGAATTCCGCCCATTTGAAGTCGCCGGTCTTTGCCCCTCCGGAAAAGGCATGGGTGGCAGTGCGGACCCCGATGACCGGTTTACCGGCATTGAGAAAAGTCGCGAAATGCGCCAACTGATCGTCCGGGAGCTGGCGAAAGCGCGTCCCGATAATCATCAGATCCGCCGAATCCAGCGCCTCGGTGCCGGGAATATTCTTCTGAAAGTTCGAATCGATGTATCCACCCTCCGGGTTGATCGCAAACAACACCGTGCAGTCGAAGCCATGCTTCTGGCTCAATATCTTCGCGAGCATCGGGAACGTCTCCTCCGTCCGGTATTCCTCATCACCGGACACAAGAACGATTTTCTTGCCATTGGCGGTACCTTCTTTTGCAGGCAGATGGAGCCAGTCAGCGGTGAACGAAGTCATGCCGGAGAGGGCAAGGGAAACAAAGGCGACGAGGGTTGTCTTCATAGATCTCAAAAAATGGGGGCCGATATATACCGCAAGTCTACGAAAAATCTGACAAAAGAAATGCCGGATCAAGCCATTTTAGTAACCTCTCTGATTCGGTTCAGGCAGGCAGGCCCTGTCCTCCCTCCGCCACGGATCACTTCAGATACCCGTCCAGCCACCCGCGGGATCCCTGCGGCGGAATGTCATCAGCGAGATCGCTTCCGTCAGCAAGCCGGAAGGCGATTGCAAGCGGGAACTCTCCTTTCGGTGCCCCGCGTGTGAAAGTTCCCTCGCCGCGAAAGAGCCCCTTCGCGACGAGGTCGAAGCGGATGATTTTCCCTTCCTTGACCTCGATAAGCCCGAGCAGGTCGACTTTAAATTCCCGTTCACCGGATGCGGTCTTGAGATGGAAGTGCCCGGCCAGCTTTCCGCCCTTAAGTTCCGCCGACTTATCCACGATCTCCCCGGCCTCCCACATCGGCGGTTCACCGCGGGTATTGTCCACGAGATGAAACCGAGCGAGTCGGATCAGGAGACCTTCCGGAATCTCGCCGCGCACAAGAGCCTCATGCTCGTCCCGGCGAATCCAGAGATTGTCGCGACCCATTCCCTCCTGAAACATTTTCCTCCATTCGTCGGTCGTCTCTTCGTAACCGCCGAGGACACGACTGTTCACCCGCACGACCAGACCGCCTTCGGGAACTCCGTAAACATATTTAGGATCTGACGGCCCGGCCTCGATGACTTCAACACCGGCAGGTCGGGCTGTCTTTAACGCCTCCCGCATCATCTCCAACAAACGCGCCGTGTCCCGATTGTTGTTGAAACCAAGGAGGATCCCGTCAGCAGTCGCGATGTACCGGCCCTGAGTCGTTCCGTCAGCCACCTTGCGCGGTCCCTGATTGGCGATCTTCTGATAGAACCGGCCCTCGGCATCCTGCTGCCTGCGCTGATAGGCCTGATCGATGGCCACCGGAACAAATTCCGTTTTCAAAAGCCGGACTATTTCCGGATCGCTGAACGTCGACGCACGGTCGAGCACACCGTTGTTTCACGTGCACCCCAACGGATGCCCGTCCATCGCCCAGATGAAAATCGGCTTCTTTTCTCTCACCGCAGCCGCCTGGGCGTCGAGCATCGAAATCTTCCAGGGGATCGAACGCCAGATTTCCTCCCCGGTCGGCTGCAACTGCTGATGCAAGGTCTCAAACTCCGACGTCGTCAAGGCACTTGAAATCGCAAGGACTACACTGGAAAAGATCGGGATCATGATGGCACACTGACAATTGCTGGAGGACGTTCAAGCATTCTCTGATCCCCCGCCGATTTCAAATCTCTTTCCAGAGTCCCGGTACCGGCACAGGGTATTGCCCTTTCGCATCCGCAGTGATCGGCGCCTCACTGTCGTAGTTGAGATTGTCGGTCCCGGGATTAAACTGAAACTCCGACGCCATCGCCTGATCCCAGGTAATGACCTGCCCCATGTGAACGGCGGCCCGACCCATGATCGCCGTTAGATTGGTAAGCCCCGCCCGCTTCGCCTGATTAAAAGGCAGATCCTCCCGGATCGCTTTTGTAAAATCATTCCACTGCGCCTGCCAGGGAGTGAGCGCCTCATCGGGGGCCTTCCAGAGAATATGCTCGGGCCCGATGCGCTGATCGTTGAATATCCTGACAGTACCCGCATGGATATTGCCGGAGAACTGTGCCGCCCGTTTTGTGCCGTGCACATAGGTCGCGAAATCATCGTGGCACTTCGGAATGTAGCGAACCACATCGTAGGCCTTGGTGCCGTCGGCAAAGGTCCACTCCACCGAATAGGAATCGAGATTCTGGCCGCAATCCGTGTTGTTAAAGGCCCTCCCTCCGATCCCGTGCGCAGAGACCGGGTATTCCCCCTTCAACCAGCATATCTCGTCGATCTGGTGAATGTCCATTTCCGACCAAAGCCCGCCGGATACCCACAAAAACTTGGTGAAATTGCGGAGTTGCCATTCGAGATCCGTCTTATCATCCGGCTTCGGACCAAGCGGCCCCGAAGGCCCCATGCGGTAGGCGCGAATGCTCTGGATATCGCCAATCTCCCCTTCCCCGATTCGGCGCATCAGCTCCTGACGGTTCACCGAGTGCCGGCTCATCACCCCGGCGGCAATCTTCAGCCCCCGGCCCTCCGCCTCCTCAGCCGCTTTAAGAATTCGACGCACCCCCGGAGGATCGACCGCAAAGGATTTCTCCATAAAGACATTTACGCCACGCGAGACCGCATACTCCAACTGCTGCGGACGGAAGGCCGCGTAACCGGTGATCATGGCAATATCGCCCGATCCCGGACGCAGTGTATCGATCGCCCGCTTGAAAGCATCAAAACCGATGAAACGATTCTCCGCTGCGACGACGGCTCGTTCTTTGAAGTTTTTCTCAAGGGCCGCGCGGGAGGACTCGAGTCGATTCTCGAAAAGGTCCGCCATCGCCGTAAGCGAGACACCGTCATCAGCAGCCATCGCATTCGCGACCGCACCGCTGCCGCGACCACCACAGCCTATCAAAGCAAGCCGGATTCCGTCACTACCGGCGGCGTGGACCGCAGGAATCGCGACCCCGGCCAGGACAGAGGCAGCCGCTGCTTTCCCGCTATCGGCAAGAAAATTCCGGCGGCTGAGAGATGACGTGATTGGCAATTCAGGATTCATGATCAATTGGCGGGTTTCGCAAAGTTGGTGAAGGGGTGTGCCACTCGTTTTCCGAGAGCACTATCAACGACCACAGCATGACGGCCCGCGATTGATGAGACAAATACGGATTTGCGCGCTCATGACCGCGCCCCGCTCCTGTTCGATTCTTTGAAAGTGCAATTACCGCACGGAAATTCGCAATTACCGAAGCGCAGAAACGGAGGGGAAGTGATCTAGTCAGAAAGAGTCACGCGTTTGGTCACCCGAATCAATGAGCCGTCAGTGAAGGTGAAGAAAGTAAAAATACCCTGATCGCAATGAACCCCGAAATCCAGAACGCCGCTTCAGAGAAGAATCCAACGGCTGGCAACTACCGCTACTTGCGGTGGTTTAGCGACCTCACGAATAAGGATGTTCCCGTCGTCGGGGGGAAGACGGCATCACTCGGGGAGATGATCCGCCACCTCGGCGATCAGGGAATCCGCGTGCCCGACGGGTTTGCCGTGACGGCCGATGCCTACCGCGATTTCCTGACTCACAATCAGCTGGAGGGCCCCATTCGCCATGAACTCGGGCGTCTCGACAGCGGCGAATCCACTCTCGCTGAAACGGGCCGGGCGATCCGCGCCGCCATTCTCGCGGGAGAGTTTTCCGCCGACGTGCGGAATGCTATCCTGGACGCCTACGGGGAGTTGAGTCGGCGCTATGGTCTCGACGAAACGGACGTCGCGGTCCGCAGCAGCGCCACGGCGGAAGACCTCCCGGATGCGAGTTTTGCGGGCCAACAGGAAACCTACCTGAACGTGCACGGGCGGGCTGATCTACTCGACACCTGCCGCCGTTGCCTCGCCTCCCTCTTCACTGACCGGGCGATCAGCTACCGCCAGCAGAAAGGTTTCGCCCACATGGACGT
>JAGNMT010000278.1 GCA_017991025.1 Verrucomicrobiales bacterium | reverse complement strand
CGCGCCGTTGGTCGTGAGCACGTGCACCTCGTGCGCCTTGGCATCCGGATTAAAGTATTCCCAGACCACCTCGCCACTGCGGGTCACTTCGATGAGCTTCGGCTTTTGGGGATCGTTCTGCCCGTAACAGCAAATGACGGTGTTGCCGTTACTGAGCCGCTGCGCACCGCAGGGATCGGCGAAACGGCCGCCGACGTCTTGGTTGCCAAGCTTCCAGACGACTTTGCCTTCAGCATCGAACTCCGCAACCTGATTGCTGTGCGTCAGAGTGACCAGTGTGTTCCCGTTTTCCAGCCGGATCGCGGTGAAGGGCCAGGCTTCCGCCTTCCGTCCGCCCAGCTCGGGCAGGTCGGTCTTGATGGTCTGCACGACAGTGCCGTCAGGCTTGTACTCTTTCACGGCAAAGGCGAGGAGATGGGGCACGAGGTAGTTCCCATTCGCCAGCTTCCTTGCCTTTCGAGTCTGCATGTGCGCGTTGTCGGTATCGGGCTGAAGAGCGACGCGAACCGCAATCGCTCCATCCGGGGCGACTTCCAGGAGTTGGGGCTTTACCCCGCGTTCCACGACGAGCGTGTTCCCGTTCTCAAGGCGCACGACAGTGCCGAGTTCCTTGTTCTCCGGGCTCAGGCCGTAACCCCATACTTCTTTGCCCTCGCGGGTGATTTCCCGGGCGCGATTGTTCTGCGAGATCAGGACATTGCCGCTCGGGAGCACATAGCCGTCTCGGCCGGATCCCTTCGACTCCCAGACAAGCTGGCTGTTTTCATCGACGATGCCGGAGCGAGGACCGCAGATGAGAAAGGAATGCTTGATGCCCGTGGCGCTTCGCTGCTCGCCGAAAGCCGGCTCGGCGTGGACGGTGGAACTGAGGGCGAGGGAGACCAGGAAGGTGAGCAATGGTTTCATAATGGAAGGGGTGTTGGTGGTTTGCCCGATGATGCCACAGATAATCCCCGGTCGTCTACTCCCGTTATGCGCAGAGTCCGATACGATATTCCCAAAGGCGCGGGCCTCACTCCCCCTTCATCGCACGGCGGATGTCTCCGGGTTCGTAACCATAGAGTTCGGCGGGCAGGTCGGCATTGTCGACCTTCACAAGGCGCCAGCTCGACGGGAGAAATCCCTTCTTTTCCCAGGTGAACACAAAGGGCTCTTTTAGTTGGTTGATCTGTCGGGTCACTTCGATGCCGGCGGGGCCGACCGGCTTTCCGCTGATGATGAGCTTGGCCGTTACTGTCGCCCTCCCCTCCTCAATCACGATGCTCTGGTTCTCGGGAGTCACGACAAGAGCGAGAAACTGACTGCCCGCGTCGACCATCGTCTCGACGAGATCCTCCCGGGTGAACTCCCATCGATCCCTGTAGTCCGGGGAGAGAAGTCGCTGTATCCTCGCCGGGCTGCGCCTTTCGATACCTTCGATCAATGACGCCTGTCGTTTCGCAATGACCGTGGCGGGACGCCACTGGAGGGCAACGATGGTTGCGACAACGAGCAGGGCTCCGATGGAAGCGATCAAAATCCATCTGACGTTACCTTTGATAAATAAGATTTGCGAAATTCTCATATCCGCTATGTTCTTACTTGTCGAACGCCCTTGTA
The DNA here is from genome assembly GCA_017991025.1 of Verrucomicrobiales bacterium. GTDB lineage: Bacteria > Verrucomicrobiota > Verrucomicrobiia > Verrucomicrobiales > DEV007 > Arctic95D-9. The sequence goes on along the minus strand of JAGNMT010000278.1, from coordinate 3,950 downwards.
AAGACATTTCACCCCGAATCTATTTTTATCGATCCCGGCAACGATTCATCCGCCCCATGGCCACCTACCGCCCTAATGTCGCTGCCATTCTGAGAGACCCGAAGACCGGGAAGATCTTCATTGGAGAACGTCTCGATCATCGCGGGAGCTGGCAATTTCCCCAGGGCGGAGTGGATCGCGGCGAGGATTTGATCACCGCCCTCTATCGCGAGGTCGAGGAGGAGATCGGCGTCAACAAAAGCCTCTACACGCTGATGGCGTGCCGCACGGACTACCGATACAAGTTTCCGAATGGGAAATTGAAAAAACGAAAGTACTGCGGCCAGGTCCAGACCTATTTTCTGTGTGAGTTTCACGGAACGGACGCGGACATCAATCTAAAAGCTCATGTCCAGGAGTTTACCCGCTTTGTTTGGATCGACCCGAAGGAGTTCAGCCTCGCCTGGGTTCCACGCTTCAAACGCCCGGTCTTCACCCGTGTCTTCGAGGATTTCTTTGGAATAAAAAACCTCACTAAATTAGCGAAAAAGCTGTGAGACGAAATCCTAAGGGTATAGGCCGTGGAATCATCATATCCCTTGCGTCTTTGCGAGCGCAAGTCCACGCTCTCTTTCATGTTCTGGAAAGCAATTCTGCTCTTGGTGCTGGGAGCGCCTTGCCTGGTGGCCGCTGACCCGGCGGCGCGGGAGAAAGAGTTGGTCTATCTCCGCTGCCTCATGCCCGAGGTGCTCCTGCCCTATGCGCATGTCGAAGTGCCGGCCGTCGAGAATATTTCGATTGAGGGGGAGGGCGGTGACAGTCATCTCGCCCTGAGGGTATTCCCGGGGCAGAAGAAGCTTAATCGCGGGATCCGCGCCGAGGTCAGTGTTGATTATCCCCATCAGGCAGGTGACACGGTCCGTTATGCCTGGAAATTGATGCTACCTCCGGGATTCAAGTCCGATGCGCCGCAAAACCGCTGGTGGATCATCGGTCAGTGGCATGATCAGCCGGACACGACGCGGGGGGAGAGCTGGGAAGATTTCCCCTCAAAGAGTCCACCTGTGTTAATCGGCCTGGGAGAATTGAACGGCAAGCCCGGCATCGGCCTCAACTATGGGCTGGATCAGTCACAGAAACAGGGACCGTTCTTCCTTGAGCTCGGAAAATGGCATAAGTTCGCAGTAGTCATTCACTGGTCTCAGAAGGCGGATGGCAAGGCTACCTTCTTCCTCGATGACATGACCACACCGATCGCCGTGATGGAGGGCCCGAACCGGCACAATGATTTTCAGCATTTTTTAAAGCTGGGTATGTATCGACATCCGGAAATCGCGACGGACAACTGGATTCACCTTGATGACCTCGAGATCGCCCCTGTTCGGGAATAGAAGTGATTCCCTTTCGTTTCTTATGAGGATGCTCCACCTCTCCGTTTTCGCCTGCCTCATTTCTACCCTTCCCTTGCGTGCGATCGAATTGCCTGCAGGTGGCACGGACATCCGCGGCGGGGAGACCATCCGGGCGAGTGCAAATCCCGAGGTCGGTAAAGCTGAGTCATCGGCGGAGGGAAAACGCCTCGTCATCTCGCAGCCCGACCCGTCCAAATCCTTCTCCGCCCAGTTCACGGCAACGTGCTCCGCTGCCATTGAAAAAAATGAGCGCGTCCTTGCCATCATCAAGGCGAGGACCGTGGGCGATCACCGGCCCGGTGAAGTGTTCGCGAAACTACAACTACGCGAAGCGCCTTACACCTCCTTCGGCGAGACGATCGGTATCGGCATTTTTCCCGAGTGGATGGAACTTCCGGTGACATTCATTGCCAACGAGGCGATTCCGGAGGGAAGGGCGGCCGTGGTCCTGCTCTGCGGGCACCGTGAGCAAAGCATCGAGGTCGAGAGTATTCGTATCCTCAAATATCCGGCCGACACCGACATCTCCGGCTTTCCCCGGGCGAAACCGGTCAAACGCAGCTATGAGGGCCGCGAAGCGAACGCCCCCTGGAGGAAGGCGGCCCTGAAGCGAATCGAGCAGCATCGCAAGGCGGATTTTTCCCTTACCGTGACCGGAAGTAATGGTCACGCGCTCGCGGATACAGAGGTGAGCCTCACGCTGCGCCGTCACGAGTTTGGCTTTGGTTCCGCAGTCGTGGCAAAACGCTTCTCGGGCGGGAGTGAGGACGACCGCCGCTACCGCGAAATTGTGGACCGTCTTTTCAGCATCGTCGTTTTCGAAAACGATCTCAAAGACGGGAACTGGTCACCTGACTTAAAGGTCGAGAAAAAGGAGCAACGCAACGAAGAGCTGAACCAGGCCTTCGCCTGGCTCGGCGAACGCCACATCCCCGTGCGCGGGCACTACCTCATGCAAATGGCGACGCCCTTCAATCTGCAGGGGATCAGGGAAAGCGCCGTGATCCGCGATCGCACCCTCGCGAGTGTGCACGAGCGTCTCGGCTTTGTGAAAGACCGGGTCATCGAGTGGGATGTCATCAATCATCCCATCGCCTGGGACGGAGCCGAAATGCTGAACAAACGCCCCGGTCTGGAGCAACTGGACCGCGAGATCTTCACGCTCGCCAGATCGATGACGAAGCTGCCCTTCTTCGTCAACGAGGATCAGGTCTTTCGACCCGGACCGCAATGCGATGATACCTTTACCTACATCGAGGCCCTGAATGAAACGGGACTGACCGTCGCCGGGCTGGGCAATCAGGCACACTTTCACGAGAGTTATCTCCCGTCACCGGAGCATCTCCTCGCCGTGACGGATCGCTTTGCCAAAATCGTGCCGCATCAGTGCATCACCGAATACGACATTGTGACAACCGAAGACGAGTCACTGGCAGCCGACTACACCCGGGATGTGCTCATCGCCGTGTTCAGCCATCCCGCCTACACGAGCTTTCTCCTCTGGGGCTTCTGGGAAGGTTCCCACTGGAAGCCGGAAGCGGCCTCGTGGAACAAGGACTGGACGGTACGCCCGCGCGGAGAGGTTCTCGAAGAATGGATAGGCAGACAATGGCACACTGAAGTGACCACAAGAACCGATGCCGCCGGAACGGCAACATGGCGCGGCTTTCCGGGCTGGTATGAGATCAGAATCGGTGACGACTCCCGGCTCGTCTGGCTGGGGAAATCAGGTCCGGTGACCTCCGTTCGTTTGTCCCTCGCGCGATAAGTCGTTTTACTTTTCTGAATTGATGGGAAGGTAAGCTCGTCGAACTTCCGGCTTATTATGACTTTTGGAATTCAAGGAAAGGTCGCATTACTTGTGATCGTGGCGACGGCGGCGTCGTCGCTTCTCGTTTCCCAAATACTCACACGTCGTGCGGCCGAGGTACTGCGTGAACACGAAATCGTGGATCTCGGTGACGAAGCCTCGCTCAAGGGGTGGACTCTCAACGATCAGATCGAAGGGCTCAAAGACGATCTAAACAAAATCGCTATCAGTCGCGATTTTCAAGAGAGCATCGACGGCAACCGGCCCCCTGAAGAGATCAAAACCCTCGCGCGCACTCTTTGCCGCCGTAACTGGGAAAACCACCTGCGCATTGACGTGGTGACACTCGGGGCGGCCACAGGCGCTCCTCCGCAGATCATTCACGAAAAAGCCATCCTGAACAAAGCTGATCTCTGGTTTCCCGACGCGGACGCCAAGGCCGGGGAGCGTCTCCACCTCTCGCCGATTCAACGGGTCCGAATCACCCGGAAGGAGAACCCCGGAGAAACGGCTCTGGAAAAATGGGAACCGGTGATTTGGGCGGTTGCCCCGCTTGATCGCATCGACCCGACTAATCCGAGGTTCATCCGGATCCTCATGACGCTGGATGCACCCGTGTCTTCGCGACATCTCCTGGCGATTGCCAATGCTGACGGATCCCTGCTCGTACGACACGTTGAAACTGAATCAATTGAAGTGGGAAATGACGAGGTTTTTCTGGCCATGGGCAAAGACCCCCTCCTTTTGAA